>DXLV01000002.1:49082-63596 GCA_019414545.1 Collinsella sp.
AGGTTGGTGCGCGGGCGCAGGTGCTGCTGGGTGCGCAGGAACTCGACGGTTGCGCGCTTCTTTTGCAGCGGGTAATCCGGGGCGCTCGTGCCCTCGACCTCGATGGAGGTGGCAGAAAGCTCGAAAGGCTGGGGCGCATCGGGGGTCAGTTTGACGGTGCCGGTGCAGATGAGGGCGGCCGAGACGTTTTGATGAGCGATCTCGTCGTAGTTGTCGAGTGCCTCGCGGTTCATGACGACCTGCAGGTCGCGGAAGCAGCTGCCGTCGTTGAGCGTAACAAAGCCAAAGTTCTTCATGTCGCGGACGGACTTGACCCAGCCGGCGACGGTGACAGTCTGGCCGCCGAGCGACTCGGCATCGGCATAGAGCTGCGCGATTTTGGTGCGGTTCACGTATCCTCCCATAACGGTTGAATGATAGTTATCCATACAGTTCGATATTCTAGCAGCTCGGCTCATTTGGGCTATACAGATAAGGCATTGGCGGGATGGTTTTTCAAACGAAAAGCGCCCGCGGCCAAATGGTCGCGGGCGCCTGACGAGGTGCCTTTTGGCTGTGTGGCGCGGGGCCTGGCTACTTGGTCTTGGCTACCAGCAGCGGGTCGCCAAGCTTGACGAGCGGGTTGCCGCCAATAAGCGTTCCAGACTCGCCGACATGGTCGATGCTCTTGAGGCGGTCGAGCTCGGAGACGATGACGGTCACGATGTCCTCGTGGCCGGCGGCCTTAATGGCGTCGCGGTCGAAGCTGATGAGCGGCTGGCCGGCCTTGACCTCATCGCCCATCTCAACAAAGCGGGCAAAACCCTTGCCGTTCATTTCCACGGTGCCCAGGCCGACATGGATGAACACGCGAAGACCGTCCTCGGTGATCATGCCGATGGAGTGGTTGGTGACGGTGGTGGCGCCGATGCGGCCGTTGGCGGGCGCATAGATGGTGCCGGTAATGGGCTCGATGCCATAGCCCTGGCCAAGCATGCCCGAGGCGATCGTCTCGTCGGGAACTTCGTCCAGGTTGACGAGCACGCCGTTGACGGGGGCATAGATGACGCCTTCGCGGGTGGCGAAGCTTGCTGCGGGCGGAACGGACGCCTCGCCGGTCGAGGTGAAGGTGGACTTAAGCGAATCGAGCAGACCCATAGTTGCCTCCAACTTAAATAGGCGCATATCGCGCGTTTGGTTTGCCGGAAACGTTTCATATGTGTTTCGCGGCTTGGTCAACGCCCCTATTCTACGCTGCTCAGCGATACCTCTGAGCTGGGATTATGTGATATATCAGTTGGAGGGAAACTTATTGCCGGAGAGTTTCTGCGTCCTGCACCCAACTGGGGTACGCTTAGATGCGAAAAAAGAGTGCGCATAATTTGCGCGAAGGGAGCACATATGATTGTCGAGAACCATGCGCTGTGGGGCGAGGAGCCGACCGAGGATTATCCGGCGACCTTTACGTATCTGGGTGCCGAGCCGCTGCCCGATAAACCGAATGGCCGCCGCCCTGCCGTGATTATCTGCGGCGGAGGTGCGTTTACGCACATCGCTCCGCACGAGCAGGACCCGGTGGCGTTTGCGTTTTTGGATCACGGTTACCAGGCCTTTGTGCTCAACTATGTCACGAGTTCTACGGGTGACGTGAGCTTTCCGCACCCCCAGGCAGATCTTGCCAAGATGGTTGCCACGGTGCGCGCCAACGCCGACGAGTGGCATGTCGATCCCAGGCGCGTGTGCGTCGTGGGATTCTCGGCGGGCGGCATGATCTGCGCTTCGCTGGCAACGCGATGGAAGACCGGCCCCTTCGCGGCACTTGCCGGGGCGCGCGCGAACGACATTCGTCCCGATGCCGTGGTGCTGGGCTATCCGCTGCTCGACCTTGCCTATGTGCGCGACTTGCAGACGCGCGATCCGCGCATTGATTTGCGCGTGCCCAAGACGGGCGGCAAGACGGGGCGCGATTTGCTCAACGACTACCTGTCGATGGTGACGGGCGGCGAGGCAACCGACGAGCACTTGGCCGACATCTGCCCCACCACGCATGTTTCGCGCCAGATGCCGCCGACCTTTGTGTGGGGCGTGTCCGACGACAAGACGGCGCCGATCGCGCAGGTCTATCCGTTTGCGCAGCGCATGGCCGAGGAGGGCGTCGCATGCGAGATGCACGTCTTTGACCAGGGCGGCCACGGCCTTTCGCTCGGCAACGCCAACACCGCGGTCGACAACGAGGACAAGCAGGTGGCAGTCCGTCCCTGGATCCGCCTAGCCTTCCGCTTCCTGGAGCGCCACGGCTTCTAGTTACGCGGTTTTACCAAACCGCGTAACAGCTCGACGCTGCAAACCCGCCAGAGCGGCAATCTGCCTTTCAACTGCGGCGGCATGACCAGAAAGTCAATGCCGCCTCGCTTCGCGTCACCTTGCTCGCTCTGGCGGGCTTTTGCTGTCGGCGTCAAAATATCGGTGTTGTCTTGGCTGCCAAAAGAATGACCCCTCGGGGACGGAGGAAAACGGATCAGTTTGGGCGGTGCTGGCGCCAAGGTTTAAGACCGACGTTGTCCCTTGTTGCTTTCCTACCAGACAGTGAACTGGGCGTTTTCCGTGTTCCAATGGACATCGCGAACGTAGTCGCGCACGCCCGTCGCATCTCGTGCTTCGAACAACTCAAGAATATGAGCATGCTCGTTGTTGGCTTTATTGAGCAGCTTACACGCCGTCTCCTGGTCAACAGTCTCGTAATCGCGCTTGATAAAGCAACGCTCGAGCTGCGAGATCATATCGCGCAGACGGTCGTTGCCACAGCGGTTGAAGTACGTAAGGTGAAAGTCTCGCTGAATGTCGTCATACTTACGGATGAGACCGCCTTGGATCGCGAGGTCCATGGAGCCGACGAGAAATTTCAGCTGCGTAATATCGTCGTCAGTTAGATTCGGACAGGCGAGATATGCGGCCTGCCCGTCGAGCGGCCCCATAATCTCAAAGACTTCAACGGCGTTTTGCTGATCGAACCCACGGACGCGGAATCCGCGGCGGGGGAGATTGTCCAGGTAGCCATCGCTTGCCAGCTGGATGAGCGCCTCGCGGACCGGCGTGCGCGACACGCCCATGGCATCGCAGATCGCTTGCTCGCTCAGCCGGTCGCCGGCGGACAACTCGCCGGCGTCAATACGGCTCGAAATATAGTCGTATACGTGGTCCTTCAGGGGCCTTCTGAGCGTTTCCATGAGCTTGTGTTCCTTAACGGTATATTTCTAAAATTAAATACGTTTCGCTTGAATAGCTCAGTCGAATTATAGAACGACCAGCTAAATCGTGCTACTTTGCGCCGATAAGCAGGAATACGCTTACCGAGGATTATCTACCGTTCGGGATTGTATACAATATACAAAACAGCAAAGACACCCTAAGATAAAGCCATCGGAAGGAAGGCGGACGCAAGGAAGTCCGCTCAGTACTATGAGATCCAAGGAGGATCATCATGACCAAGTTCAGCCACGTCATCATCCGTCGTCCCGGCAAGTCCCTGAGCAATGGCATCACGAGCGCTCCCGAGCTTGGCCAGCCCATCTACGAGCGCGCTATCGAGGAGCATTACGATTACGAGCACGCACTCGAGCAGTGCGGCGTTGACGTGTCGGTGCTGCCGGCACTCGAGCAGTTTCCCGACAGCTGCTTCGTCGAAGATCCGGCCGTTATCACTCGCTGCGGCGCCATCATTACCAACCCCGGCGCCGATAGCCGCAACGGCGAGAAGGACGAGATTGAGCCGGCCGTCCGTCGCTTCTTTGACGACGAGCATGTCAAGCACATCGTTTCTCCGGGCACGCTTGACGGCGGCGACGTCATGATGGTCGGTGACCATTTCTACGTCGGTCGCTCCGCTCGTACCAACGAAGAGGGCATTCGCCAGTTCTGCGAGATTCTCGAGGGCTGGGGCCTCGAGGGTTCTGAGGTTCCGCTGGAGGAGGTCCTGCACCTCAAGACGGGCGTCAACTACATCGAGGACAACAACATGCTCGTCTCTGGTGAGTTCATCGATAAGCCCGACTTTGCCCAGTACAACAAGATCGTCGTGCCCGAGGACGAGGCGTACGGCGCAAACTGCATCTGGGTCAACGGTACGGTCATCGTTGCCGAGGGCTATCCGACTGTGCTCAAGGCCGTGCAGGATCTGGGCTACAAGACACTCGTCGTTGACACCTCCGAGTATCGCAAGGTCGACGGCGGCCTTTCTTGCCTGTCGCTGCGCTTCTAACGCGATAGCTGTAACAGTCTGATGATCGCTTGACCGATGGCCCGGCACCCGATTCGGGACGTCCGGGCCATCTTTCGTTCGATCACATGATGAAGGGGGTGCACATACAATGGCCTCTAAAGCTCAAAATGAAGAGATTATCGACCCTAATGGCCTCGATCTCTTTCGTCTGACCATGATGGTTATTACCGCCAGTATTTGTGGCGGCATCTTTTCGCTTGCCGGCGATATGGCAGCAGGCGGGGCAAATACCGGTGCGGTTATCGTCTCGTGGGGAATTTGCTTTATTGGCGTCTTTGCGCTGATGATGGTGTTCAACGGTCTGTCTCAGGCCCGTCCCGACCTGACCGGCGGCATCTATGCATACGCTGCGGCCGGTTTTGGCGATTACATTGGATTCAACTCCGCTTGGGGCTACTGGATCAGCGCATGTCTTTCCAACGTGAGCTTTGCGCTCTTGCTGTTTAGCGCGCTGGGCTATTTCTTCCCCGCGTTTGGCGCGGGTAACAACCTGCTTTCTATCGTCTGCGCCAGCGTGTTTTTGTGGTTCCTTACCGCCCTTGTGCTTCGTGGCGTTAAGGAGGCTGCGGGCATTAACACAATCGTCACGTTGGCGAAGCTGGTGCCGTTGGGGCTCTTTGTGCTGAGTATCGTGCTCCTGGGTAAGTTCAACGTCGATATCTTTATGGACAACTTCTGGGGAGAGCCGGCTGGTCCTGGCTTTGGCGAGCAGGTTGTCTCGACCATGATTGCCCTTGTCTGGGTCTTCACGGGCATCGAGGGCGCTGTCGTTATCTCGGGCCGTGCTAAGTACGTGCGTGACGTCGGCCGCTCGACGGCGCTCGGATTTGCGGCTGTATTCACGCTGTATCTGATCATCTCGATGCTGTCGCTCGGCATTATGCCGCGCGAGGAGATGGCACAGCTTGCAACGCCCTCCATGGCGGGGATTCTCGAGTGCGCAATCGGTCCGGTTGGTGCTGCCATCGTAAACCTTGGCGTTATCCTTTCGTTGGTCGGCGCGCTGCTGGGCTATGTCATCATTGCGTCCGAGACGCCGTTCGAGGCGGCGCGCCAGGGATCCTTCCCTCTGGCGTTTGCCAAGACGAACAAGCACGACGCCCCGGTGGTAACGGTTCTCGTGAGCTCCGGCATTACGCAGCTCTTCTTGATCGTGTCGTATGTGGCGGCGAGCACCTACCAGTTCTTCTATAGCTGCGCAGTCAACACGATTCTGGTTCCGTATGTCTGCTCGGCTGCCTATTACATGGTGATTGGTTGGAAGAAGGAGCATCTGGACGGACCGCATGCGCCAAGCGTCGGCAAGGCGCGATTCTTCGGCACGCTCGGCTTCATTTACACATTGTTCCTTGTGTGGTCGACGGGCCTCCAGGGCGTCATGATCACGACGATCCTTTTTGCTCCGGCCATTCCCGTTTATATGCTGGGCGAGCGAGGTCGCGGTAAGCCGGTACTTCCGCACCTGCACGACAAGCTGATCGCAGCGGTGGTCATTGTCGTGGCGGTCATCTCGCTGTATCTGCACTTTGCCGGCATTGCGCCGATAGTCTAAGACTGCGGCAAGCTTCATCGCTTGGTAAGCCGACGGAGGCGTCGCGTGCCGGTGCCGTTCGGTAATCCATAACTGACGTGGGCCTCTGTAACGTGCCTTTGTGAGCGCCCACCAAGCCCGCGCAGGTGACATTTGTTGCCAGCGCGGGCTTTTGCTGTTGCGGCGAAATAGTTCCTGTTTTTGCTGGTTAAAGCATCAAACAGGAACTATTCCACCGCAACTTGTTTTGATTCGCTGGGGGACGGAGGAAGCGGCGATCCGGAATCTACCTGCACAGTCGCTCCGCATCCCGTCCGTTGGCGCAAGTGGTGCCGAATGTAATCTGCCCCCCTTGCACGCTTGTCCTCCTTGCAGCAATCTGTTGGTTGAACGTCGTTATGTGCTTGCAGTTTCTGGGCAAGCCGTCTCGCAGCAAAGTAGACTAGATGGCCATTTCAAAAAGCCTACTCAGAGGAGGAACCATGCTTGAGGGTACGTATGTGGTTTCGGCCCAGACGCCGGTGGGGAGTAGACGCGGCGAGGTGACGTTTTCACATGGGGTGAACGGCGCGCTCAGGGCAGTACTAAACGTCAGGGGTCTCAATATCGCTCTCTCGAGTGCCCGTGCTGAGGGCGATTTCTTTGAGCTCTTGGGTACTATCTCCCACGTCTTGATGGGCAAGGCGCCCTTTACATGCACGGGGTCGGTCGAGGGTGATCGACTCACTGCTACCGCGCGGTCGGGTTCCGTTTCGATCTCGCTGAGCGGTATGCGTAAAGAGCCTTCGGGGCGCACCGCATAAAGTTTGCGCAGGTAAACATCGGTATTTGACTTTATAAAATAGTTCAGAGCGCTATCATTTGTCGTTACGAGTTGGTTAACCCCGGTAAACGGTTAACCGCGTCTAACGAAAGGATGAGCGCGTGAAGCTCGATACACTCGAGATTGGAAAGGACGCCGTTGTCGCATCGGTGACATCCGACGACCAGGCGCTCCGTCAGCATATTTTGGACATGGGCCTGACGCCGGGCACCGAAGTCACCATGATGAAGTACGCCCCCATGGGCGACCCGCTCGAGATTCGCCTGCGTGGCTACGAGTTGACGCTGCGCAAGGACGATGCCGCTCGCATCGAGCTCGTGGGTATTCACGACACCGATACGGGTCCGCGCGCTAACGCCGCAATCGGCACGACGGAGCATCCGGCCCTGGGCGAGGGGACGTATTCGCCCCGTGCGGCAAAGACGGCCGTGCCCGAGGGCGCGCCGCTGCACTTTGCCCTCGCTGGCAACCAAAACTGCGGCAAGACCACGTTGTTCAACCAACTGACAGGTTCCAACCAGCACGTCGGTAACTTTCCCGGCGTGACGGTCGACCGCAAGGACGGCACTATCCGTAACCATCCCGAGGCAAGCGTTACCGACCTGCCCGGCATCTATTCGCTGTCGCCGTACACGGGCGAAGAGATCGTCAGCCGCCAATTCATCTTGGACGAAAACCCCGACGCCATCATCGACATCATTGACGCCACCAACATCGAGCGTAACCTGTACCTGACACTGCAGCTCATGGAGCTTGACCGTCCTATGGTCATCGCGCTCAACATGATGGACGAGGTGACCGCCAACGGCGGCGCCGTGGACGTCAACCTGCTCGAGAGCCTGTTGGGCGTGCCCGTTGTCCCCATTAGCGCTGCCCGCAACGAGGGCATCGGCGAGTTGGTGGACCACGCCCTGCACGTGGCACGGTTCCGCGAGCGCCCCGGTCGCCTGGACTTCTGTGCGCCCGATGGCTCGGACGGCGGTGCACTGCATCGCTGCATCCACGGTATTGCCAACCTGATCGAGGACCATGCCGTGACGGCGCACATTCCGGTGCGTTTTGCGGCGACCAAGCTGGTTGAAGGCGACGAGCTGGTGACCGAGGCGCTTCACTTGGATCGCAATGAGCTCGACGCTATCGAGCACATCATTACCCAGATGGAGGGCGAAGCCGGCACCGACCGTCTGTCCGCGCTGGCCGATATGCGCTTTAGCTTTATCGGCGACGTGTGCGGGCGTTGCGTCGTCAAGCCGCACGAGAGCCGCGAGCACGTGCGCTCCGTCAAGATCGACCGCATCCTGACGGGTCGCTACACAGCCATTCCGGCGTTTCTGGTGATCATGGGCCTCGTCTTTTGGCTGACGTTTGGCGTGATCGGCGCGGCGTTGCAGGGACTCATGGAGGACGGCATCGCTGCCATCATCGCCTCGGCCGATGCGGGCCTCAAGGCGTTCGGCACCAACGACGTAGTGCGCTCGCTGGCTGTCGACGGCGTGCTTACGGGCGTGGGCAGCGTGCTGACCTTCCTGCCGATTATCGTCGTGCTCTTTTTGTTCCTTTCCATTCTGGAAGACTCGGGCTACATGGCGCGCGTGGCCTTTGTCATGGATAAAGTGCTGCGTCGCTTTGGCCTGTCGGGCCGCAGCTTCGTGCCCATGCTCGTCGGTTTTGGCTGTACCGTGCCGGCTATCATGTCGACCCGTACGCTCCCATCCGAGCACGACCGCAAGATGACGGTCATGCTCACGCCGTTTATGAGCTGCTCGGCCAAGTTGCCGGTCTACGGACTGCTGTGCGGGGCGTTTTTCCCACAGGCGACGGTTCCCGCCATGGTCTCGCTCTATCTGATTGGCATTGCGGTCGGTTGCATCGCGGCTTTGGTGCTCAACCGCACGGCATTTAAGGGCGACCCGGTGCCGTTTATCATGGAGCTCCCCAATTACCGCCTGCCGAGCGTCAAGACGACGGTGATGCTGGCATGGGATAAGGCCAAGGACTTCATCACCAAGGCCTTCACCATTATCTTTGCCGCTACGGTGGTCATTTGGTTCCTTCAGACGTTCGACATCCGCTTTAATGTGGTCGCCGATCAGTCGCAGAGTCTGCTTGCCGGTCTGGGCAGCATTATCGCTCCGCTGCTGGCGCCGCTCGGCTTCGGCGACTGGCGCGCCTCGACGGCGCTCGTCACCGGACTTATCGCCAAGGAGAGCGTCATTTCGACCCTCACGGTGCTTTTGGGCGCAACGTCGCCCGCGGTGCTGTCAACCATGTTTTCGCCGTTTACCGCTTACGTGTTCCTGGTCTTTACGCTGCTGTACCCGCCCTGCGTGGCGTCCATTGGCGCCGTCAAGAGCGAGCTGGGCGCGCGCTATGCCGTTGCCGTGTTCGCGTTTCAGGTGACGGTCGCCTGGATCGTGGCGTTTGTCGTGCATTCGGCGGGCATATTGCTGGGGTTGGCTTAGCTATTTATTGACGGCGCAACCCCTGTGTATTGAGTTGATTGCGGTCCCGCATCTGTTGCTGACGGATGCGGGACCGTTGCTATATAATCGCCTCCGCTCAAAATGATTGGAGACGTTATATATGAGTCAGGCAAGACAAGATGGCATCTCACTCAGGCAGTGGCTCCCGCTTATCGGGCTCGCCTGCTGCGCATTCGTGTTCAACACGTCGGAGTTCATGCCCATCGGCCTTCTGACCGATATCGCCGCGTCGTTCTCGCTCACCGAGGCCCAGGCAGGCATCATGATTTCGGTCTACGCCTGGGGCGTCATGTTGCTGTCGTTGCCGCTTATGGTGTTTGCCTCGCGCTTCGAGTTCAAGCGTATGCTGCTCGGCGTGCTCGCCGTGTTCTCGCTCGGGCAGTTTCTGTCGGCCGTGGCGCCGACCTATCCTATTTTGGTCTGCGCGCGCCTGGTGGTCGCCTGCTCGCACGCCGTGTTCTGGTCGGTCGCTTCGATCATAGCCTCGCGCCTGGTCGATACGCGTCATGGGGCGCTCGCCATCAGCATGATTGCCACGGGCTCGTCCATCGCGCAGATCTTCGGCCTGCCCCTCGGTCGCGCCATCGGCCTGGCCGTGGGCTGGCGTATGACGTTTGCCGTGGTCGGAGCTTTTTCTGCCGTCGCGGTGGTGTACCAGGCAGCGGTGTTCCCGGTCATGCCGGCGGGCGAGCGCTTTACCGTCAAACAGCTGCCCGAGCTGCTCAAGAACCCGTTCCTCATCGCGCTCTACGCGGTCACGGTCTTTATGGCGACCGGCTACTACGCGGGTTACAGCTATATCGAGCCCTTCCTGGCGCAGGTCGCCCATGTCGACGCAAGCGCCATCACCATGACGCTGACGGCGTTTGGCTGCTCCGGTCTGCTCGGAAGCTGGCTGTTCGGCCGACTGTTCGATGGCCATCGCTTTCCGTTCTTGGCTATCACACTCTCCGGCGTGCCTGTGGCTCTGCTGCTCATGGGTCCGGTTGCACCGTCGCTCGTCGCCGTTCTCGCTGTTTGCGCGCTATGGGGCTGCTGCTCCACGGCCTTTAACGTGGCGTTTCAGGCCGAGCTCATCAAGTACACGCCGGCGGATTCGTCGGCCGTCGCCATGTCGATCTTCTCGGGCCTGTTTAACCTCGGCATCGGCACGGGCACCGCGATCGGCGGCGCCGTGGTTTCGGGTCCCGGTATCGCTTGGATTGGCTTTGCGGGCGGGGCGATTACCGTCGTGGGCGTCATCCTCGCCATTACGGTGCTGTTCCCGGCCATACGCCGCGCAAAGCCCGTCGCCTAATCACGTTCCCTCATCAGTTGCGGTGGAATAGAGACTGTTTGCCCGGTTTATTGGTCTCAACAGTCCCTATTTCACCGCAACTTATTTTGGAGGAGGGGATGCACGGCAGGCATACAATGGATGGCGTTGTGTTGAGCTTACCGGGAGGCTGCTATGTGGGCATACGAGACGACGTTCTATCAGGTCTATCCGCTGGGCTTTTGCGGAGCTCCGCGCGAAAACGCCGCGCCCGTTGCCGAGGATGAACTCGCCCAGGCTGCCAACGCCGCGCCTAACCCCGATGCTCCCATTATGAAAATCGCCCAATGGGCCGGCTACCTGCAGGAACTCGGCATCGGTGCTGTGCTCATTAACCCGCCGCTCGAATCCGACAGTCACGGTTACGACACGCGCAGCCTGCGCCATATCGACCGTCGCCTGGGTGGGGATGCCGACTTTGCCGCCGTGTGCGAGACACTGCATGCCCATGGCATCCGTGTGGTGCTTGATGCCGTCTTCAACCATGTCGGTCGCGGTTTTTGGGCCTTCCGCGATGTTCAGGAGCGCAAGTGGGACTCGCCCTACAAGGACTGGTTTCACATTAGCTTTGACGGCGACTCCTGCTATGGCGACGGCTTTTGGTACGAGGGCTGGGAAGGCCATTTTGAGCTTGTGAAGCTCAACTTGCAAAACCCCGCCGTGGTCGATTACCTGCTTGAGTCCGTGCGTCGCTGGGCCGAGGGCTTTGGCATCGACGGCCTGCGCCTGGACGTTGCCTATATGCTTGACCGCGACTTTATGCGCCGCCTACACTCCTTTACCCGTGAGCTCAAGCCCGGCTTTGTGCTCATCGGCGAGACGCTCCACGGCGACTACAATCAGATCGTCAACGACGAGATGCTCGACTCGTGCACTAATTACGAGTGCTACAAGGGCCTGTATTCCAGCTTTAATTCGGTCAACATGTTCGAGATCGCCCATTCGCTGCACCGCCAGTTTGGCGGCGATCCGTGGTGCATCTACCGCGGCAAACATCTGCTGTCGTTTGTCGACAACCACGACGTGCCGCGCCTGGCAAGCATCCTCACCGACAAGTCGTGCCTGCGTCCCGCCTATGGCATGCTCTTTGGCATGCCGGGCATTCCGTGCGTCTACTATGGCAGCGAGTGGGGAATTGCCGGCGAAAAGGGCGGCCCCGATGGCGACTGGGCGCTGCGGCCTGCGCTCGATGAGCCCGCGCCCAACGAGCTGACGGCGTTCATCACGCAGCTCGCGCACCTGCGCTCGGCCGACGATGCGGCGGCACGCGCTCTCAACTACGGCGCGTACCGCAACGTGGTGATTCAGAACAAGCAACTGTTGTTTGAGCGCGCCTGTGACGGCGCGACGGTGCTCGTGGCGGTGAACGCCGTGGACGAGCCTTACACCTTTGGCGCCGGCGAGCTCAACGGCTCCTTTGTCGATTTGCTTGCCGACGATGCACCCACGGTCGAGCTGGCTGGCTCCCTTGAGCTTGCGCCCTACGAGGTGCGTTATCTGTTGAGGGCCTAGGCCATGGCTGCTGCCGACGAGGGCTATCAACATATTGAGCATGGGTTTGAACCCGTGTTTGACGAGCGCTCGCGCGTTTTGGTGCTGGGGTCGTTTCCCTCGGTGCTCTCGCGTGCCAATGCCTTCTACTATGGCAATCCGCAGAACCGCTTTTGGCGCGTGATGGCCGCGTGCCTCGGTGTGCCCGCGCCGCCCAACGAGGGCGATCCTTTGGCAAGCGGTGAGCCCGCGACGCTCGATGCCTCCATTGCTGCCAAGCGATCCATGCTGTTGAACGGTGGCGTGGCCCTGTGGGACGTGATCGAGAGCTGCGACATTAAGGGCTCGAGCGACGCGAGCATTCGCAACGTTGTGCCGGCACATATCGAGTGCATTACCGATGCCGCGCCGATCGAGGTCGTTGTCTGTAACGGCGGTACGGCAGGGCGACTCTACAAACGCTACTTGCAAGATCGGACGGGGCTGCCCGCCATCGTCCTGCCCTCGACAAGTCCTGCCAATGCCGCCTGGCGCCTGGAACGTCTTGTTGAGCGTTGGCACGAAGCCGTTGACTGGGCTGTTATTTAGTTTAGATTTTTGTTTGAGCGTGGGCGCCCAGACGTTTCAGAACGCCTCGCCAGATCGGCGCGGGCACGGCTGGCTCGGCGCAAACCATGCCGTCGGTGTCGACGTTGGCGGCATTGCCGCCGCCAAGTCGCTGTGCATGCTCGACGGAGCAGCCCATGCGCACAGCGCCCACAAGCTTATCCATCGCTTCCGAAAATGGTCGGCGCAAGAGGCCCATGCGTGGGGAATGGCGAAGCGCCGCAATGCCGCTGCCAGCGCAGATGGCAACGCCGCCACACCACAATTGGTCATGGCGCTCGCATGCCTTGTGCAGACGAACGGCGGCCCCACGCGCCTGCTCAGCGCCCTGTTGTGCGGCTCGAATCACGGCGTAGACACGCGTTCCCGTACTGCCAAAGCGCTCAAGCGCCTGCTCGATGGCTGTCAACGTCTCATCGTCAGCCATATCTTCAATGGCCAGCACGATGCCATCGGCAACGCTGCCGGCGTCATTTGCCTTCAAGTCGACTGGGCGGGGGAGTGCAGTGCCGGAAAGCTGTGCATAGGCGGCGATGGCATCCTGCAGGTCCCAAAGCAAAAACTCAAGATCGGCGCTCTTGGGAATGCTGATATACGCAATGGTTTGCAGTGTTTTTGGTGCGTCGCCACGCGCGGTCGTCTCCATGCCATCTCCTTTCCGGCTCGTTTCCGTTTAGGTTACACCGTCTGGCGGCGCCCCGCCGCGATATCCTAGTGCAACCCTTACGAAAGGAACGCCATGCGACTGCCCATGAATACCTCGCTTGCCACGCTCAAGCCCTCCGGTATCCGCCGGATCAACGCGCTCGCCGTCCAGCACCCGGGGTGCATCGCGCTTGCGCTCGGCGAGCCCGATTTTCCCACGCCCGATGTGATTAGCGCCGAGGTGACCGCCGCGCTGGACCGCGGTGACACGCACTATCCGCCCAACAACGGTCGCCCCGTCCTGCGTGATGCACTGTCCAAATATATGGATGGCGCGGGCCTGGCGTTTTCCGCCGATGAGGTCATCCTGACCGACGGCGCGACCGAGGCACTGTCGGCAACATTCATGGCTATGCTCAACCCCGGCGACGAGGTCATTATCCCCACGCCGGCCTTTGGCCTGTACGAGAGCATTGTCGTGGCCAATCACGCCAAAGCGGTCTTTTTGGATACGGAGCCTGCGCAATTCCAGATTGACGAGGACACGCTTCGCGCCTGTGTGACCCCGGCGACCAAGGCCATCGTCATCTGCTCGCCCAACAATCCCACGGGTTGCATCCTCGACACGGCATCGCTCGACGCCGTGGCGCGCGTGGCAGAGCGGGCGGGTATCTACGTGATCTGCGACGACGTGTACAACCGCCTCGTCTATGTGGATGGCTACGAGCGCTTTGCCCAGCGCCACCCGGAGCTTCGCGACCAAACAGTGGTCATCGAGAGCTTCTCCAAGCCCTGGGCCATGACCGGCTGGCGCTTGGGCTGGCTCGCCGCTACAACCCCCGTCATCGCCGAGATCGCAAAAGCTCACCAATACCTAGTATCGAGCGCCGTCTCCTTCGAGATGGACGCCGCAGCCCGAGCCCTGACCGTCGACCCAACCCCCATGCTCAAAGTCTACCGAGCCCGCCGCGAACGCGTACTCGCAGCCTTAGACGCCATGGATCTCGACGTAGTGGAACCAGCCGGCGCCTTCTACGCCTTCCCCGGCATTAAACAGTACGGCCTAACCAGCGAAGACTTCTGCATCAAAGCCATCGAAGAGGCAAACGTAGCCCTAGTCCCCGGAGACTGCTTCGGCTGCGAAGGTCACGTGCGCCTAAGCTACTGCGTAAGCGACGAAAACCTAAACGAAGGCCTCCGCCGCCTGTCCAACTTCCTTTCAACCCTGTAGCCCAACGGGACCAAACCCATCAGCCCACCGACCCAAGCATTATGCGCGGGGCGCGCCGGCCAACGGGCGCGAGGATTCGCAACAAAGGCAACGTAGCTCCGGTCGGGAGGGGCAGGGCGAGGTTTCCGTAG
>DXLV01000002.1:63606-67971 GCA_019414545.1 Collinsella sp.
TCCGTAGATTCCGCACGAGCCGAAGGCCACTTAATGTGGCCTTCGTGCGAGCCCAGGACTTGACCGAGCGGAAAACTCGCCCTGCCCCTCCCGAGCGGAGCGTATGCAGGGTTTGTGTGCGAATCCTCGTGCCCGTTGACCGACGCCGGGGTCCCCGCCATAATACTTTCGGTTCACGCACGAATCCGCTGCCAGAGACAGCCGGTGCAAACGGGCATCGCCCGCGAGCTTAATGGGATATCCCGCCAGCCGAGGTGGTCGAGTAGATATGTCTTCTCGCCCCCGTCGCTCATGCAGCGCGGGGGCTTTCTTTTTGGACATGCCCCCGTCACGTCCTTGTGGCGGACCGTGCCTGGAAAGAATTCGAGGAGGTGTAATTTATGCCCCAGCAGTACAAAATCGACAAGGTTGCAGAGATCGAGTCCCGTATCGCCGAGAACGCCGGTCTGTTCGTCGTCAACTACAACGGTCTGACGGTTAAGCAGGCTCAGGAGCTGCGTCATCAGCTTCGCGAGTGCGGCGCCGAGATGAAGGTCTACAAGAACAACCTGGTCAAGATCGCTCTCAAGAACCAGGAGCAGCCCGAGCTCGACGAGATCCTCGCCGGCCCCGTCGCTTATGTGTTCTACGAGTCCGAGCCGGTCGAGGCCGCTAAGGCCCTTAAGGACTTCTCTGCTAAGTCCAAGGGCGTCCTTGAGATCAAGGGCGGTATCTCCGACGGCAAGGCCGTTTCCGCTGATGATGTTAAGGCTATCGCCGAGCTGCCCACCAAGGATCAGCTTCTCGGCCAGATCGCCGGTCTCATCTCCGGTTTCGCTCGCGACATCGCTGTCTGCGTCAACGGCGTTTCCTCTGGTCTCGCTCGTTCGATCCAGCAGGTCTCCGAGCAGAAGGCAGCCTAGTTGCTGTTTTCACCCGCGGCGGCAACGCCGCACCCCTGGCGCATTCGCGCCGTGTTTTAACTGATCTCCGTGCATCCGCACGGAAACCGAAAGGACTTAGAAATGGCTAAGCTTACCACCGATGAGATCATCGATGCTCTTAAGGAAATGACCCTTCTCGAGGCTTCCGAGCTCGTTAAGGCTATCGAGGACACCTTCGGCGTTTCCGCCGCTGCTCCTGCCGCTGTTGTCGCCGCTCCCGCTGCTGGCGCTGCTGAGGCCGAGGAGAAGACCGAGTTTGACGTCGTGCTCGAGGGCTTCGGCGACAACAAGATCCAGGTCATCAAGGCCGTCCGTGAGCTCACCAACCTTGGCCTGAAGGAGGCTAAGGAGGTCGTCGAGGGCGCTCCCAAGGCTGTTCTCGAGGGTGCCAAGAAGGAGGACGCCGAGGCTGCCAAGGAGAAGCTCGAGGCTGCTGGCGCTGCTGTCACCCTCAAGTAATCAGGCTTTCTCGCCAGATTTCTTTGCAGACGGGGTTCGCATTGCGAGCCCCGTCTTTTTTGTTTTTAGGTCCCTCGGTATCGGTTGCTCAAACTGCCATGTTCTGTGATTTGCGTCGTATCGGGTGTCCTGCCGTTGGGCAATTAAATTGCACCATTCGAGCAATAATTTGCGTTGACCTGCTGAAGAATTGTCCCTGCCTTGTAGCGACATATAGTTCCAGCGGTAAGATGCTTGGGTATCGCAATTTGGTCTGCGGCTGTGCGCCGCACGCATGGGGCGCTTTTGCGCCTGCGAAAGGATCTTTGAATAACATGAAGGCAATCATCCCCGCCGCCGGTCTTGGCACGCGTTTTCTGCCTGGCACCAAGTGCACGCCCAAAGAGATGCTGCCGGTGCTCGACAAGCCCGTCATCCAGTATGTCGTCGAGGAGGCACTCGACCCCGAGGAGGTCGACGACGCCATCATCGTTACCTCGCCCGGCAAGCCCGAGCTGCTGAACTACTTCCAGCCCGACCGTTCGCTCGAGAACCTGCTGCGCGAGCGCGGCAAGAACGCCTATGCCGATGCCGTCGCCCACGCTGGCGGTATGCCGGTCGACTTCCGTTATCAGTACGAGCCCAAGGGCCTCGGCCATGCTATTCGCTCTGCTGCCGACGCCGTGGCAGGGGAGAACTTCCTGGTTCTTCTGGGCGACTACGTTGTACCTAACCGCGACATCTGCGACAAGATGCTCGCCGTTTCCAAGGAGCACGGTGGCGCTTCGGTTATCGCCGTCGCTGCTTGCTCGCCCGAGGAAGTCAGCCGCTACGGTGTTATCGCCGGCGAGCGCGTCGGTTCGCTCGAGGGCGCCGAGGACGTTGCCGATGCCGAGCCGGGCGCTGTCTGGCGTATCGGCGGTCTGGTCGAGAAGCCCGCTCCCGAGGCTGCTCCGTCCAACCTGTACATCGTCGGTCGCTACCTGCTGAGCCCGCTGGTCATGGACCTGCTGGCAGATCAGCAGGCCGGCAAGGGCGGCGAGATCCAACTCACCGACGCCATGGCCCGTTCGCTCGACCGCGAGGCCATGTACGCCGTCGTCATCGACCCGCTGTCGGGCTACGACACCGGCACTCCCTCTGGCTGGATGGCCACCAACGCCCTCATGGCTGCAAGCGACCCCCGCTTTGCCGATGCCTTCTGGGACGCCATCGACGAGCGCGGCGGATTGATGCGCAAGTAAGCCTTCGGGCATCGACATTTACGGGCGTGGACCTCGGTTCGCGCCCGTTTTTTATAAGAGCTGCGATTGCCGGCCCTCTGTTCACAGAAAATATATGAACAGATGTTCGATACACATACATCTACCTGCATATTTTCTGCCGAAAAACTTTGCTACTCCAAAAACTCAATCGCGTCAAGGCTTTTCTTGCCCAACGGTCGGTACCTGATAAACTATTAGGTTGCGATAACTGGCGAAGCTATGCCTCGCCAACCCACCGAGCATTTCCGTGAAGGAGGAAAAACCTGGTGACCTACGCATACACTGCCACTGAGCGCAAGCGCGTCAGCTTCGGGAAAATCCCGGAGGCCATGGAGCTCCCCAACCTTATCTCTGTTCAAAGGGAATCCTTTGAGCGTTTTAAGGACGAGGGCCTTCGTGAGGCGTTCAAGGAATCCAGCCCCATCCAGAGTCAGAACCATGTTCTCGAGGTTACCTTCGGCGAGCATCAGTTCGGCGACCCCGCGCACACCGTCGAGGAGTGCCGCGAGAAGGATATGACCTATCAGGCTCCGCTTCTGACCGACGTTCGTCTCACCAACAAGGAGACCGGCGAGATCAAGGAGCAGCTCGTCTTTATGGGCGACTTCCCCATGATGACCGATCAGGGCACCTTCATCATCAACGGTACCGAGCGTATCGTCGTCTCGCAGCTCGTCCGCTCCCCGGGCGTGTACTACAGCTCCGAGATGGATTCGGGCAAGCAGATCTACAAGGCCCAGATCATCCCGTCCCGCGGTGCCTGGCTTGAGTTTGAGGTCGACAAGCGCGACCAGCTCATGGTCTCCATCGACCGTAAGCGCAAGCAGAGCGCCACGATGTTCCTGCGCGCCCTTGGCATCGCCGTCACCAACGACGACATCATCGAGCTGCTCGGCAACTCCGATGTGATCAAGCGCACCCTGGAGCGCGACACCGCCCTCACCCGCGAGGACGCCCTCATCGAGATCTACCGTCGCCTGCGCCCAGGCGAGCCTCCCACCGTGGACGCTTCCCGCAGCCTGCTCGAGGGCCTGCTCTTTAACCCGCAGCGCTACGATCTGGCCCGCGTCGGTCGTTACAAGGTCAACAAGAAGCTCAACCTCACCACCGAGGAAGAGGTCACGGTGCTCACCGACGAGGATATCGTCGCGACGCTGCGCTACCTGCTGTCCCTCGCTGCCGGCGAGCAGGGCTTCAAGGTCGACGACATCGACCACTTTGGCAACCGCCGTATCCGCACCGTTGGCGAGCTCGTCGCCAACCAGTTCCGTATCGGCATGAGCCGTATGGAGCGCGTCGTCCGTGAGCGCATGAGCTCCCAGGACATCGACGAGATCACCCCGCAGTCGCTCATCAACATCCGCCCGATCGTGGCCTCCATCAAGGAGTTCTTCGGTTCCTCGCAGCTCTCGCAGTTCATGGACCAGGCGAACCCCCTGACCGGTCTGACCCACAAGCGCCGTCTGTCCGCACTCGGCCCTGGTGGTCTTGCCGGCCACAAGTCCGGCTCCAGCCGCCGCACTAACGTGCCGACGGCCGTCCGCGACGTTCACAACTCGCACTACAGCCGCATGTGCCCGATCGAGACCCCCGAAGGCCCCAACATCGGCCTGATCGGCTCGCTCGCCCTCTACGCCCGCGTCAACGAGTACGGCTTCATCGAGGCCCCGTTCCGTCGCGTCGAAAACGGCGTTGCCACCGACCAGATCGACTGGATGACCGCTGACGAGGAAGAGAAG
>DXLV01000002.1:67981-95189 GCA_019414545.1 Collinsella sp.
TCATCGCGCCGGCCAACACGCCGCTCGATCCTAAGACCAACGAGTTCATCACGACCGATGCCGAGGGCAAGCTTGTCCGCCCGCACACCGTGATCGCCCGTACCCGCGACTTCGACGGCTCCTTCGGCGCTCCCGCCGACGTGCCTGTCGAGGACGTCGACTACATGGATGTCTCGCCGCGTCAGATGCTCTCCGTCGCAGCCACGCTGATCCCGTTCCTTGAGCACGACGACGCCAAGCGTACGCTGATGGGCGCCAACATGCAGCGTCAGGCCGTGCCGCTGGTTCACCCCGCCGCTCCCTATGTCGGTACCGGCATGGAGCGTCGCGCCGCTCTGGACTCCGGCGAGGTCACCCTGGCCAAGAACGCCGGCGAGGTTATCTTTGCCGACGCCGCCAAGATTATCGTCAAGCATGCCGGCGGCATGGACGAGTATCACCTGGCCAAGTACCAGCGCTCCAACCAGTCCACCTGCATCAACCACCGTCCGCTCGTGCGCGTCGGTGACACCGTTGAGCAGGGCGAGCCTCTGGCCGACGGTCCTTCGACCGATCACGGCGAGCTCGCACTGGGCCAGAACCTCACCGTGGCCTACATGCCGTGGGAAGGCTTTAACTACGAGGACGGTATCGTCGTGTCCGAGCGCCTGGTGGCCGAGGACCTGCTGACGACCATCAACATCACCCGTCACGAGATCGACGCCCGCGACACCAAGCTGGGCCCCGAGGAGATCACCCGCGAGATCCCGAACCTCTCCGAGGACATGCTTGCCAACCTCGACGAGGACGGCATCATCCGCATCGGCGCCGAGGTCGGCCCTGGCGACATCCTGGTCGGCAAGGTCACGCCTAAGGGCGAGAGCGCTCTGACCGCCGAGGAGCGCCTGCTGCGCGCCATCTTCGGTGCCAAGGCCCACGACGTCCGCGATACCTCCCTTAAGATGCCTCACGGCGCTTACGGCCGCGTCATCGACGTCGTCCGCTTTAGCCGCGAGAACGGCGACGACCTGGCCCCCGGCGTCAACGAGCAGGTGCGCGTCTACGTCGCCCAGCGTCGTAAGATCCAGCAGGGCGATAAGATCGCCGGCCGCCACGGCAACAAGGGTGTTATCTGTAACGTTCTGCCGGTCGAGGACATGCCCTACATGGCTGACGGTACCCCGATCGACGTTATCCTCAACCCGCTGGGCGTTCCCTCGCGTATGAACGTCGGCCAGCTGCTCGAGTGCCACCTTGGCTGGGCTGCTGCCTGCGGTTGGGATACCGAGCAGGCCGACTCCGACAAGTACGTCCCCGGTCCGTTCTTCACCGCTACGCCCGTCTTCGACGGCGCCAAGGAGGACGAGATCGCCGAGGTCATTCGTCGTGCCAACAAGAACATGCTCAACAAGGCCACCGCTGCCTTTGGCGATCACATGCGCCCCGAGTTCGTCACCCAGCTTGACGAGCGCGGCAAGACCCGTCTGTTCGACGGCCGTACCGGCGAGGAGTTCCGCGAGCCCATTACCGTGGGTACGTCCTACATCCTCAAGCTCGGCCACATGGTCGACGACAAGATCCACGCCCGTTCGACTGGCCCTTACAGCCTGGTTACCCAGCAGCCTCTGGGCGGCAAGGCCCAGTTCGGCGGCCAGCGCTTCGGCGAGATGGAAGTTTGGGCGCTGTACGCGTACGGTGCTTCCAACGTCCTGCAGGAGATCCTGACCGTCAAGTCCGACGATACCGTGGGCCGCGTCAAGACCTACGAGTCCATCGTCAAGGGCGAGAACGTTCCTGTCCCGGGTATCCCCGAGTCCTTCAAGGTTCTCGTCAAGGAGATCCGCTCCCTCGCGCTGGACATCGAGCCCATGCACGATGCCGACGAGGACGCCTCCGCCCCTGTGACCGCCGAGGAGACCTCTGCTCTCGACGACCTGGCTGCGCTCGCCGGCGTTGACACCGACGTCGAGGCCGAGGATGCCGAGACCGCCGAGGCACCCGAGGCTGTCGCCGCCACGACCACTGATAAGGAGTAGTTGACTGTGGCAGATTTCGAAGCTACTGATTTTGACTCGGTAAAGATCTCCCTTGCCTCCGCCGACCAGATCCGTTCCTGGTCGCACGGTGAGGTCAAGAAGCCGGAGACCATCAATTACCGTACCCTCAAGCCCGAGAAGGACGGCCTGTTCTGCGAGAAGATCTTCGGTCCTGCCAAGGACTGGGAGTGCTCCTGCGGCAAGTACAAGGGCATCCGCTTTAAGGGCATCGTCTGCGAGCGCTGCGGCGTCGAGGTCACCTCGGCCAAGGTGCGTCGCGACCGCATGGGCCACATCGAGCTCGCCGCTCCCGTGTCCCACATCTGGTACTTCAAGAGCCCCACGAGCTTCCCGATGAGCCGTATGCTCGACATCAAGTCCAAGGACCTCGAGAAGGTTCTGTACTTTGCCAGCTACATCATCACCGAGGTTGACTACGAGGCCCGCGAGGCCGACGCCGACGACCTGCGCGAGGAGCTCGCCGCCGATCTGGAAGAGATCGATGCCGAGTGCGCCCGCCAGATCGAGTCCCTCAAGGAGCAGGGCGACCCCGAGAACTTTGACGAGTTCTCCGACGAGGAGCCGCTGACCCCCGAGGAGATCGCCTCCGGCATCGTCGACATCGAGGAAGAGTGCAAGGACGAGAAGCAGCTCCGCACGGACGCCTTCAACGCCTTCATGAAGCTCACCGAGCGCGACCTCATCTCCGATGAGCCGCTGTTCCGCGAGATGACCCGCTACTACTCCATGTACTTCAAGGGTGGTATGGGTGCCGAGGCCGTCCGCGACCTGCTCGCTGCCATCGACCTCCCCTCCGAGGCCGAGAAGCTCAAGGCCATCATCGCCGACGAGGATTCTCAGAAGCAGAAGCGCGAGAAGGCCGTCAAGCGCCTCGAGGTCGTTGACGCCTTCCTGAAGGGCGGCAACAGCCCCGCGAACATGATCCTGGACGTCATCCCGGTCATTCCGCCCGATCTGCGCCCGATGGTCCAGCTCGACGGCGGTCGCTTTGCCGCGTCCGACCTCAACGACCTGTACCGTCGCGTGATCAACCGTAACAACCGACTCAAGCGCCTGCTCGACCTGGACGCCCCTGCGATCATCGTGAACAACGAGAAGCGCATGCTCCAGGAGTCCGTGGACGCCCTGTTCGACAACGGCCGTCGTGGTCGCCCGGTCTCTGGCCGTGGCGGTCGCCCGCTCAAGTCGCTCGCCGAGGCCCTCAAGGGCAAGCAGGGTCGTTTCCGCCAGAACCTGCTGGGTAAGCGTGTCGACTACTCCGGCCGTTCGGTTATCGTTACCGACCCCAAGCTGCTGCTGCACCAGTGCGGTCTGCCCAAGACCATGGCGCTGGAGCTCTTCAAGCCCTTCGTCATGAAGCGCCTGGTCGAGCTTGGCAAGGTCGAGAACATCAAGGGCGCCAAGCGCGCTATCGACCGCGGTGCCACCTTTGTGTGGGATATCCTCGAAGAGGTCATCGACGGCCGCGTCGTGCTGCTCAACCGCGCACCGACCCTGCACCGTCTGTCCATCCAGGCCTTTGAGCCGGTTCTGGTCGAGGGCAAGGCTATCCACCTGCACCCGCTGGTCTGCTCGCCCTTCAACGCCGACTTCGACGGCGACCAGATGTCTGTCCACGTGCCGCTGTCCAGCCAGGCTCAGGCCGAGGCCCGCGTGCTCATGCTCTCTGCGAACAACCTGCGCTCGCCGGCATCCGGCAAGCCGGTCAACATCCCCTCGCAGGACATGATCATCGGTGTGTACTACCTGACCCAGGTCCGCGACGGTCTGCCGGGCGAGAACCACGTGTTCTCGAGCTTCGACGACGCGCTGCACGCCTATGACTGCCGCTCCGAGGTCGACATGCAGGCCAAGATTCAGGTCCGCGTGTCCGCTGCCGACGCCAATGTCATCAACGAGGACGGCACCCGTATCTTCCGCGTCAAGAACGGCAAGAACGAGTTCGTCGACTACGACGTCACCGGCAACAAGACCGCGCGCTTCGAGACCTCTATCGGCCGCATCATCTTCAACCGCCAGTGCCTGCCCGAAGACTATGAGTTCATGAACTACAAGATGGTCAAGGGCGACGTGGCCAAGCTGGTTGCGGACTGCTGCGATCGCTATCCCGAGGCCAAGGTCGGCCCGATCCTCGACGCCATCAAGTACTCCGGCTTCCACTACGCTACCCGCGCCGGCCTCACCATCTCGGTGTGGGACGCTCTCATCCCTGCCGAGAAGCAGGAGCTGCTCGATCGCGCCCAGGCCAACGTCGACCAGATCAACGAGTACTTCGAGGAGGGCTTCATCAACGAGACGGAGCGCCACATCGAAGTCGTTAACGAGTGGACCGCTTGTACCGATAAGGTTGCAGCGCTCATGCTCGACATGTTCGACGAAGAGAACCCGCTGTACATGATGGCCGACTCCGGCGCCCGTGGTTCTAAGACCCAGCTGCGTCAGCTCGGCGGCATGCGTGGCCTGATGGCAGACATGTCCGGCGAGACGATCGACCTTCCCATTAAGGCGAACTTCCGCGAGGGCCTGCTGCCGCTCGAGTACTTCATTTCGACCTACGGCGCCCGTAAGGGCCTGGTCGATACCGCATCCCACACCTCGGACTCTGGTTATCTGACCCGTCGTCTGGTCGACGTGGCCCAGGACGTCATCGTCCGCGAGGAGGACTGCGGTACGCACGAGGGCGTCACCTACAACCTCATCATCCCCGGCACCGCCGACCTCAACACCGACCTCGTCGGCCGTTGCTTCATTGAGGACGTCGTGGCTCCCGATGGCACCGTGCTCTTTGAGCAGGACGGCTACATCGAGAAGGTCGCCGACATCCAGAAGATGGTCGATGCCGGCCTTAAGAAGGTCAAGCTTCGCGCGCTGCTCACCTGCCGCTCCAAGTACGGCGTGTGCCAGAAGTGCTACGGCTGGGATCTTTCCACCCGTCGTCCGGTCGCCATCGGTACCGCGGTCGGCATTATTGCCGCCCAGTCCATCGGCGAGCCCGGTACGCAGCTTACGATGCGTACCATTCACTCCGGCGGCGTCGCTGGCGTCGACGATATTACGCAGGGTCTGCCTACGGTCAGCCGTATGTTCGATATCGTCGGCAACGTCAACGAGAAGATCCTGGGTCGCGAGGCCGAGCTGGCTCCGTACTCCGGTCACCTCTCGATTAAGCCCGAGAAGTCCGAGTACGTGTTGACGCTCACCGACTCCGAGGATCACACCCGTGTCCTCGACGAGCGTCGCGTCCCCGCTTCGGTGCGCTTTATGCCCGAGATCGAGGACGGCTGCGAGGTTCGCGCCGGCGACCAGATCACCAAGGGCTTCGTCAACTTCCGCAACCTGCGCAAGCTGACCGACATCGAGTCGACGATGCACACCTTCGTCGAGAGCGTCAAGGACGTCTACACCAGCCAGGGCGTCGACCTGAACGACAAGCACATCGAGGTGCTCGCACGTCAGATGCTGCGTCGCGTTCAGATCACCAACCCCGGCGACTCCAAGTACCTGCTTGGTCAGTACGTTGACCGCTACGAGTTTGCCGACGAGGTTGAGCGCGTTGCCCGTCTGGGCGGTCAGGCTCCTGTGGCCGAGCCCGTCATCCTGGGTACGCTCAAGGTCGCGTCCAACATCGATTCCTGGCTGTCGAGCGCTTCGTTCATCCGTACCGCCGGCGTCCTTACCGAGGCTGCCATCGAGGGCAAGGTCGACCACCTGCTCGACCTTAAGTCCAACGTCATCGTCGGTAAGAAGATCCCGGCTGGTACCGGCCTCAAGCCGTACGCCAACGCCAAGCTGACGTATCGCACGGCCGACGGCTACGTGGATATCGACGGTCCGGCTTCGCCCAACGCCAAGTCGCTGCCCGAGTGGGCTCCTGTGGAGCTCAAGGACCTGGACGAGCAGCTTCCGCAGCAGCTCGACTGGGCCGGCTACGACGAGTTCGGTGGTGCTGACGGTTCGTTCACCCGCAACGGCCACACTATCTCCGCCGAGAAGGCTCGTCTGTACCTGTTCGACGACCTGGGCGTGTCGCAGCGCTGGACCAACAAGTTCAGCGAGGTCGGCATCGAGACGGTCGGCGACCTGGTCGGCAAGTCCGAGGAGGATCTGCTGCGCATCGACGGCATCGGTGCCAAGGCGATCGAGGAGCTCCGTGACGGCCTCGAGGCCCACGATCTGCTCTACATCCTCGAGAACAACGACGACGTTGCCGACGAGGAAGACCTCTCGCAGCTGCTGCAGATGGTCTTTAGCCCCGACGGTCCGGACGACATCCTGCTGGGCACCTCCGCCACGCCGACGCATCACGCCGACGCCGACGAGGAGCTCCTGGGCGCCCCGATCGACGACAAGAAGGCTCCCGCCAACGGTGCCATCAACGAGGACATGGCTTCCCTCGACGAGCTGCTCAACCAGCTCGTGGACACCGACGACGCCGAAGAGGCCAAGGACAACGACGAGGAGTAATTAGTTCCGCCGTTCTAACGAACGGCGGCGACCTCCGTCGCTGCGCGGCCCCCAGAGCTACAATCTGTCATTCAAAAGGCAGGGCATGACCAAAAGGTCAATGCCCTGCCTTTTTCATGCCATCTTGTACGCTCTGGGGGCCGCTCGCTTGCGTATGCTCAACCTGTTGCGTTCCGTTGATCCCTTGCCAAAAAGGGACAGGTTTATTTTGGTAGGTTTTTCCTGCTTGGATTTGAAACATTTCGTTCGGCCAAAGCGTATCTATGGTGAGGACCTCATCAAGAACCATCAGCGTCACCGGGAGGTGATTATGGAAGAACAAGCATTTAGACAGGCGGTTGAAGATCACCGGGATGTCGTGTTTCGAATCGCATTGACGTACCTGCGCGATCGCGCCGATGCCGACGATGTTGCCCAAGACGTCTTTCTTAAACTGCTCAAAAGCGATGCGCAATTTGAAAGCTGGGAGCATCTTCGTCGATGGCTTATCCGGGTCACGATCAATGAATGCAAATCGCTCTTTCGAAAGCCGTGGAGGCGCGTGGAGGATATTGAGAACCTGGCCGATTCGCTTTCGACGGCGCAGGAGGAGACCAAGGCGGTCCTGTCAGACGTTATGCGGCTTCCGGAGCGATTCCGTGTTCTCATCGTGCTCTATTACTATCTGGGCTTCTCGACTTCAGAGATTGCCGAGTTACTGCATGTGCCAGCCGCGACCGTTCGAACGCGTTTAGCTCGCGGTCGATCGAAGCTCAAATTCATCCTAGAGGAGGGCGACCGTGAAATCCAACCAAATCAAGCAGGCCTTCGAGTCCGTCCAAGCCGATAGCGATCTTGCTGACCGTGTTCTTTATGCCGCTGCTGGTGAGCCGCTTCGCCGAAAGGGTCGCGCGAAGCCTCTGTATGTTGCCGTAATCGGATGTCTTGCCGGAGTGCTGGCGACCGGAGGGGTCGCCTACGCTGTTGTCAATTCCAGTTATTTTGCCTCTGCCTGGGGAAACCATGGCAACGGAGAGTCCGTTACCTGGACTCAAGGTGGCTCGTCGGGGACTAAATATACCTACACCAGAGAGTTTGGTGATGGTATCGCGCCCCAAAGCTTGGAGGGTTCAGTACAGAAGGTCAATCTGTCCGTCGAGGGCAACGGCTATACACTCGACATTCATGATATGGCTATCGACCAAAACGGCTGCGGTGCTGTGACGTTTACGCTGTCCAATCCAAATGGTGTTAACTACTACAAGCCGGCAGCAGAGACAGGCGAACTTGTTCTCTATGGTGAAGAAGAACAAGGCATCGGTACACCCAGCATGAACTTCGGCGAGGAATGGGCTGATACACGCTGCACCATTGATAAGGACACATCAAGCGATACTGTCATTAATGGCACGATGTACTTTGCTTCTATGGATCGCGAGCGAGGTTTTCAACATGCGGTCACCTGGAATATCTCGTGGACCGAGGGCGAAGGAGAGGATGCGAAGCCGTTCGAGGCATCGACGCCCGAGTTTAGCGTTGGAGCGTACGTCGATACTAAGGAACTCCGCTCCGATGACTCGCCTCTCGAGATCAGCCCGTTTTCCATCCAGACGCACATCGATGATCTGGGCATTGACGCAGTCACGAAGAAGTTGACGGTTACCTACAAGGATGGATCGGAGCAGATTATCGAAGATGACGACGCAGGGGCGTTCAACTTATATTTTTCTTATACGCGCAATAGCGGAGAGAACATCTGGGTGCCAACGAAGTTGATTGATGTCGACCAAGTGGTCTCAGTAACGCTTGAGGGCACACGCTGCACTTCAACAGGGGGCGCCGAAACGTCGGAACCCTTTACCATCGTCTATTCGTAAGGTCTAGGCCGCTTCCTGCTAGAGGAAGCGGCCATTTTCGTGTTACATGGACGGCTGGAATGGGCACTTGCGCACAGGAGGGGATTCCTTTTGTGTAGGCTTTGCGGAAATGTGCCAATTTTGGGATACGCCCGGCGGCGTGGTCTGTTGACGGCACAGCTAACGCCACGTATCCTATCGAACTGCGTGTTTCGTAGGGGGATGCTGACCCCTCGATTCAAGCCGTTGCACTTTACAGAAAGCTGGAATCATTCGAGAAGGAGTACGCTTTGCCTACTATTAACCAGCTGGTTCGCCAGGGCCGTCGTTCCGTGCCCAAGAAGTCCAAGAACGCTGCTCTGCAGCACAACTCCCAGAAGCGCGGCGTGTGCACCCGCGTCTTCACCACGAGCCCCAAGAAGCCGAACTCGGCTCTTCGTAAGGTTGCCCGTGTTCGCCTTGTCAACGGCATCGAAGTTACTGCTTACATCCCGGGTGAGGGCCACAACCTGCAGGAGCACTCCATCGTGCTCGTCCGCGGCGGTCGTGTCCGTGACCTCCCTGGTGTCCGTTATCACGTCATCCGTGGCGCCTATGACGCTGCTCCGGTCCAGAACCGCATGCAGGCCCGTTCCAAGTACGGTGCTAAGCGCCCCAAGGCCAAATAAGCCAGATAACGTTTTGATACTTTCGCCGTGTACCGTCTTGAGCGCCGCACGGTAGACACTTAAGGAGATTTCACATGCCGCGTCGTGCAGCAGCTAATCGTCGTGAGGTTCAGCCTGACGCCGTTTACAACAACCGCCTGGTGACTCAGCTCATCAACAAGGTCCTTCTTGACGGCAAGAAGGCCACCGCTGAGCGCATCGTTTACACCGCTTTCGAGATCGTTGCCGAGAAGTCCGAGGGTGGCGACGCTCTCGCTACCTTCAAGAAGGCTATGGACAACGTCAAGCCCACGCTCGAGGTTAAGCCCAAGCGTGTCGGTGGCGCTACCTATCAGGTCCCGATGGAGGTCAACTCCCGTCGTTCCACCGCTCTGGGTATCCGCTGGATCGTCAACTTCTCCCGCGCTCGCAAGGAGAAGACCATGGCCGAGCGTCTCGCCAACGAGATCCTCGACGCTTCCAACGGCCTGGGTGCTTCCGTCAAGAAGCGTGAGGACGTCTTCAAGATGGCCGAGGCCAACCGCGCGTTCTCTCACTATCGTTGGTAAGTTAAGGTAAGGAACTAACATGGCTAAGCCTAAGTACAAGCTTTCCGATACCCGTAACATCGGCATCATGGCTCACATCGATGCCGGTAAGACCACCACGACCGAGCGTATTCTTTACTACACCGGTAAGACCCACAAGATCGGTGAGGTCCATGAGGGCGCTGCCACCATGGACTGGATGGTTCAGGAGCAGGAGCGCGGCGTAACCATTACCTCCGCTGCTACCACGTGCTTCTGGAACAAGGACGGTAAGGACTACCGCATCCAGATCATCGACACCCCGGGCCACGTTGACTTCACCGCCGAGGTCGAGCGCTGCCTGCGCGTCCTCGATGGCGCTGTCGCCGTCTTCGACGCCGTTGCCGGCGTTCAGCCCCAGTCTGAGACCGTTTGGCGTCAGGCTTCTACCTTCAACGTTCCCCGCATCGCCTTCATCAACAAGTATGACCGCGTGGGCGCTGACTTCTTCAACGCTATCGAGACCATGAAGGATCGTCTCGACGCTAACGCCGTGGCCGCTCAGGTCCCGATGGGCGCCGAGGACAACTTCTGGGGCGTCATCGACCTCGTTACCATGACTGCATGGGACTTCAAGGCCGACGAGAAGGGCATGACCTACCCCGAGCCGATGGACGAGATCCCGGCTGAGTTCGCTGACATCGCTGCCACCAAGCGCGAGGAGCTCCTCGACGCTGCTGCCAGCTTTGACGACGAGCTCATGGAGAAGATCCTCATGGAGGAGGACTTCACCGTCGAGGAGCTCAAGGCTGCCCTGCGCAAGGGTGTTCTGGCCAACGAACTCAACCTCGTCTTCGTGGGCTCCGCCTACAAGAACAAGGGCGTTCAGGAGCTGCTCGACGCTGTCGTCGACTACCTGCCCAGCCCGCTCGACGTCGAGGCCGTCACCGGTACCGATCCGGACACCGGCGAGGAGATCCAGCGTCATCCTTCCTTCGACGAGCCCTTCTCCGGCCTGGTCTTCAAGATCATGACCGACCCGTTCGTCGGTAAGCTCACCTACGTCCGCGTTTACTCCGGTCGCGCCGAGTCCGGCTCCTATGTGGTCAACGCTTCCAACGGTCAGCGCGAGCGCCTCGGCCGCATCCTCGAGATGAACGCCGCCGAGCGTATCGACCGTGACGACGCTGCCGCTGGCGACATCGTCGCTTGCGTCGGCTTCAAGAACTCCACCACCGGTGACACCCTGTGCGCCGAGGGCAAGGAGATCGTCCTCGAGAAGATCGAGTTCGCCAAGCCCGTTATCGACGTTGCCATCGAGCCCAAGACCAAGGCCGAGCAGGACAAGATGTCCCTGGCTCTGACCAAGCTTGCCGAGGAGGACCCGACCTTCCAGGTGTCCACCAACCACGAGACCGGCCAGACCATCATCGCCGGCATGGGCGAGCTGCACCTCGAGATCATCGTCGACCGTCTGCTCCGCGAGTTCAAGGTTGACGCTAACGTTGGTAAGCCCCAGGTTGCCTACCGCGAGACCGCTGGTCACGACGTCGAGAAGGCTGAGGGCAAGTTCGTCCGTCAGTCCGGCGGTCGCGGTCAGTATGGCCACGCCGTCATCAAGCTCGAGAAGATGGAGGAGGGCTTCGGCTACGAGTTCGTCAACGCTATCGTCGGCGGCGTCGTGCCCAAGGAGTACATCCCGTCCATCGACAAGGGCATCCAGGAGGCCCTGAACACCGGTGTTATCGCCGGCTTCCCGGTCCTCGACGTTAAGGTCACCCTGTTCGACGGTTCTTACCACGAGGTCGACTCCTCCGAGGCCGCCTTCAAGATCGCCGGTTCCATGGCTATCAAGGACGCCCTCAAGAAGTCCGATCCGCAGCTGCTCGAGCCGATCATGGCTGTCGAGGTCGAGACCCCCGAGCGGTACATGGGCGACGTTATGGGCAACCTCTCCGGTCGCCGCGGCAAGATCGAGGGCATGGAGGATCGCAAGAACAGCAAGCTCATCCGTGCCAAGGTGCCGCTGGGCGAGATGTTCGGTTACGCTACCGACCTTCGCTCCCAGACCCAGGGCCGTGCATCCTACACGATGCAGTTCGACTCTTATGAGCCCGCGCCCAAGTCCATCGTGGACGAGGTCATGAGCAAGAACGCCTAAGTTTGAGCTCCCTGTTACGTAATCCGCGAGAACATCTCTCGCACTCTTTGGAGGTTTAAGTTGGCTACCCAGAAGATCCGCATTCGCCTCAAGGGCTATGATCACGAGGTCGTCGATCAGTCCGCGAAGCTCATCGTCGAGACCGCTCAGAAGACCGGCGCTCGCGTTTCCGGTCCTGTCCCCCTGCCCACCGAGCGCAACCTGTACACGGTTATCCGCTCGCCGCACGTGAACAAGGACTCCCGTGAGCAGTTCGAGATGCGCACCCACAAGCGCCTCATCGACATCCTCGACCCCACCTCGGGCACCGTTGATTCGCTTATGCGTCTCGACCTTCCCGCTGGTGTCGACATCGACATCAAGCTCTAAGCGATATCGCTCATAGCTTAAAGGGCCCCGCTGCCGTTACGGTAGCGGGGCCCTTTTGTTTGGCATGATGGGTTTGGATCGCCGGGTAAGGCTGCCGAGCGGCTGGCTGTGGCACCCTATTCACTCACGGGACGCAGCGATGCCTCCTCAAAATGGAAGGATCGCAAGTCGTCTTCTGTCTCGATGCACGCGCGACCAAAGGCATCGACGGTTTTAAAGATGCCGCGTGCCAGCTCGTCTCCAGCGGGTGAGCGGGCGATAACGTGCTTCCCAATCCAATTGAGGTGAGCGATATATTCGTCGTGGACGGGCGCGAGCGGACCGGCGTCTTTTTCCTTGGCGTTGAGGCGCTCTGCCCAGGCATCTACAGCGTCTATAACTGCGTGATAGACCTCATCGAGGAGCATGTCGACGGCAGGAACGTTCTCGTTAAGGTCCGAGAGACCGATTGCCGGCAAGCCGCCATCGGGCACCTCTTGGGGCGTGTAGTTTACGTTGACGCCAATGCCGCAGACGGCGAAAGGTTTGCCTTCGTTATCGCGTGCGGCTTCGACCAGAATGCCGCCAAGCTTGCGTCCTCGCGCGACCAGGTCGTTGGGCCATTTGAGGCCAATCTCGTTTGCAAGACCCTGCTTTTCGAGCGCCTCGAGCACCGCTAGGCCGCTGACGGCGGCAAGACCAGAGTACTTTGCAGGATTAACGCATGGACGCAGGACAATCGAAAGCAATAGGTTGCCGGCGGTTGAATCCCACTTGTGGCCGCGCCGGCCGCGTCCTGCCGTCTGAGCCTGGGCGGCAAGTCCCGTGCCGTGCGGCGCTCCCTGTTTTCCTGCTTCGAACAGGTCATCGTTGGTCGATCCGGTTACGTCGACTATCGTTAATTTGGCATCCATTATGGCTGCCACCTCCTTAATGAATAAGTGAATAACGCAATGGTGTCGCGAGGCAGACACAATGTGAAGCCTTTGTCGCATTTGGACAATTTAATGTTAACACGTCAACAACGACTGAAATGCGCTATCCTCTCTTGGTCGATGTAAACACGTCAACAACTCAAAGGAGGTTAGTGATGGGTTTCACGATACTGGGAACGGGCTCGGCTCTTCCCGAGCGCAGCGTTTCCAACGACGAGCTGTCCGAGTTCCTAGACACCTCGGATAAGTGGATTTTTACCCGCACGGGGATCAAGAGCCGCCATGTGTGCACCGCCGAGTCACTCGACGACCTTGCCGTAGCGGCGAGCGAGCGGGCACTCCAGGTGTCCGGAATCGACGCGAGCCAGCTGGATCTGATCGTCTGCTCGACGACGACGGGTGATCACCTTGTTCCCGCTGAGGCGTGTGCCGTTGCTGAGCGCCTGGGTGCCACATGTCCTGCCTTCGACGTTTCGGCGGCTTGTGCCGGCTTTGTATTTGCGCTCGATGTCGCCGAGGGCTATATCGCCCGCGGTCGCGCCAAGCATGTGCTGGTTGTTGCCGCCGAGCAGATGACGCGCGCGCTCGATTGGACCGATCGTGCCACGTGCGTGCTCTTTGGCGATGGCGCGGGTGCTGCGGTCATAGAGGCTGGGGGAGAGAATCCCCTTGCTGTTGAGCTTTCGACGTCGCCTGACGTCGAAACACTGCGCGTCCCCGGATTGGCGGGCTCCTCGCCGTATAAGACGGCGCAGGACTGCGAAAGCGTGCTTTCCATGAACGGCCGTCGCGTCTTCAAGTTTGGCGTCAATGCCATCTGCGACACGGTCAACAAGCTCGCCTGCGACGCGAGCATCGCGATCGAGGACATCGACCACTTTGTATTCCATCAGGCTAACGAACGAATCCTGAGTCAGGCGGTCAAGCGCCTCGGCGTGCCAGACGAGCGCGTGGTTCGAACGCTGCGCGAGACCGGCAACATTTCGAGCGCCTGCATTCCTCTTGCGCTTGACCGGCTGGCACGCACCGACGCACTGAATGCGGGCGACACCATCGCCCTCGTTGGATTTGGCGCCGGCCTGGATATAGGTGGCTATCTGCTTCGTTGGAAGTAGTCGCACATAGGAAATAAAAACGCCCCTAGGGCACAAACAAAGGAGAACTACCATGGCAGATCAGAAGACCTTCGAGCGCGTTTGCGACGTTATCCGCGAGACCGCCGGCCTTGACGATGTCGAGATGAAGCCCGAGTCCACGCTCGAGGAGATTGGCCTCGACAGCCTGGGTACCGTCGAGATCCTCGTTGCCGTCGAGGACGAGTTTGGCATTGAGCTCGATACCGAGGAGAATCCCAAGACGGTCGGCGAGTTCGTCGATACGGTCGAGGCGGCATTGGAGAAGTAGTGATGCTCAAGTCTCCTCTCTGCGATCTGCTCGGCATCGAAAAACCCGTGTTCCAGGGTGGCATGGCCTGGATTGCCGACGCCTCGCTGGCATCTGCCGTGTCCGAGGCAGGCGGCTTAGGGATTATCGCGGCCATGAATGCCGACGCAAACTGGCTGCGCGATCAGATTCACGAGCTGCGCGCCAAGACGGATAAGCCCTTTGGCGTCAACGTTATGCTCATGAGCCCGTTTGTCGACGAGGTCGCACAAGTGGTGATTGATGAGCAGGTGCCCGTTGTGGTGACCGGCGCCGGCAATCCCACCAAGTACATGAAGGCCTGGGGCGATGCGGGCATCAAGGTTATTCCCGTCGTGGCTTCGGTGGCGCTGGCGCGTCTCGTGGCGCGTCGCGGAGCCACTGCCGTGGTTGCCGAGGGTACCGAATCAGGCGGCCATATTGGCGAGACCTCGACGATGGCACTGGTGCCGCAGGTTGTCGATGCGGTCGATATTCCCGTGGTTGCGGCTGGCGGCATCGCCGATGGCCGCGGTGTAGCGGCCGCCTTTATGCTCGGCGCTGCCGGCGTCCAGGTGGGAACACGCTTTCTGGTCGCAAACGAGTGCACTGTATCCGAACAGTATAAAGAGCTGGTGCTCAAGGCGGGCGACACGTCGACGCGTGCGACCGGTCGCTCGACGGGACATCCGGTTCGCGCCCTCAAGAGCCCCTTCACCAACGCGTATGCCAAGAACGAGGCGGCGGGCGCAAGCCCCGAGGAGCTCGGGGCCATGGGTACGGGCGCGCTTCGTAAAGCCGCAAAGGACGGTAATTACGAAGAGGGTTCGTATTTGTGCGGACAGATTGCTGGCATGGTCAACAAGCGCCAGAGCGCATGCGAAATCGTCGACGACCTGGTCGATGGCGCCGAGCATGTCCTGAAGGGTGCGTCCGCATGGGTAGCGTAGCGTTTCTGTTTGCTGGTCAGGGTGCCCAGCATCCCGCGATGGGCGTCGACCTCATCGAAGCATCGCCGGCGGCTGCCGAGGTGTTCGCCATTGCCGACGAGGTGCGCCCGGGGACCAGCGAGCAGTGTCGGAGCGCCTCGAAGGAAGAGCTCTCGCAGACCGAGAACACGCAGCCTTGCGTGTTCGTGCACGACTTGGCTGTCGCCGTCGCCCTGCGCGAGCGCGGAGTGGTGCCTGCCGCCTGTGCGGGATTCTCGCTGGGCGAGGTCGCTGCACTCACCTTTGCGGGGGCATTCGATACGCGAGCAGGCTTTGAGCTCGTGTGTGAGCGCGCGGCATTGATGGCCACGGCGGCCGAGCGTCACCCCGGTGGTATGCGCGCCGTCATCAAACTCGATGCGGTGCAAGTCGAGGGTTTGGCAAAACAGGCCGGCGAGGACTGCTGGCCGGTCAACTACAACAGCCCGCAGCAGACGGTTGTGGCCGGAGCGCCCGATGCGTTGCAGACTCTCGACGTCCTGGTAAAAGAGGCTGGTGGCCGCGCTATGAAAGTCGCGGTGTCGGGTGCATTTCATAGCCCCTATATGGCCGAGGCGACTGAGGGGCTGGCGACGTATATCCAAGCCGGTCACGCGCCGTCCCCGTTGCTCATTCCGGTCATGGCAAATATGACGGCGGCGCCCTATCCGGCCGACCCGCTAGCGGCATCGGACGTGCTGGCCAACCAGGTGAGCCATGCTGTGCGCTGGGTCGACGCGCTGTATGCTCTGCAGGATCAAGACATCGACACGTTTATTGAGGTCGGCCCCGGCAAAACGCTGTCGGGCCTGGTCAAGCGTACGCTGAGCGACGTTCGCGTGTATTCGTGCGAAACGGCCGAACAGGTCGCAGCTATTGCCGACGAGCTCGCATAGTTCACAGGGCTGTAACCCGAAAGGAATGACATGGGCAACTTGAACAACGGCGCGCTCGAGCGCGACGGATCGCGCCGCGTGGCGCTGGTCACGGGCGGCTCACGCGGCATCGGTCGCGCTTGTGCCGTGGGCCTGGCGGAGGATGGCTACGATATCGCCGTCGTTTATGCCGGCAGCGTCGATGCGGCGCGCGAGGCGTGCGAGGCCTGCGAGGCGGCTGGCGCCACGGCGCGCGCATATCAATGTGACGTGGCCGATCCCGCCGCCGTCAACACGTGCGTGGAGACGGTCCTCAACGACTTTGGCTCCATTTGGGCGCTCGTCAACAACGCCGGCATCACGCGCGACGGCCTGCTCATGCGTATGGGCGACGATGCCTTCGACCGCGTGCTCGATGTCAATCTCAAGGGCACGTTCAATACGACGCGCGCGCTCACCAAGACCTTTATGCGCCAGCGCGGCGGTTGCGTCATCAACATGAGCTCGGTTGTGGGCCTGATGGGCAATGCCGGGCAGGCCAACTACGCTGCCTCCAAGGCGGGCGTGATAGGGCTTACCAAGGCGGTGGCGCACGAGCTTGCGCCCCGCGGCGTACGAGTGAACTCGGTCGCCCCCGGATTTGTCGAGACCGATATGACGGCAAAGCTCTCGGAGAAGGTGCGTGCGGCGTACGAGGAACAGATTCCCCTAAAGCGCATGGCGCGCCCCGAGGAAGTGGCCGGCGTGGTGCGCTTTCTGGCGAGCGATGCGGCGGCCTACATTACGGGCGAGGTCGTGCGCGTCGACGGCGGAATGGCGATGTAGAAACCAGGGCCGATCAACGGCTTAAATGAGGAGACCAAGATGGAACAGAGAGTTGCAATCACCGGCATCGGTGCCGTATCGCCGCTCGGCAACACGGCGCTTGCCACTTGGGCGGCTATGTGCGCCGGCACGTGCGGTATCGGCCCGATCACGCACTTCGATACGGATGCGTTTGCTGTCAAGGTGGCGGCCGAGGTCAAGGGCTTTGACGGCAACGAGTACTTTGGTAAGCACGATGCCAAGCACCTCGACCCCTGCGTTCAGTTTGCACTGGCGGCGTCGGACGAGGCCATGCACGATGCGGGCCTTGATGTCGAAGATGCCATCGATCGCGAGCGCCTGGGCGTCTACGTGGGTTCAGGCGTGGGCGGCATGCAGACACTCGTCGACAACGTCCACACGATTGCCGATCGAGGGCCTCGCCGTGCATCACCCTATATGATTGCGATGATGATCCCCAACATGGCTTCGGGCAACATCGCGATTCGCCACAAGGCAAAGGGCCCGACCCTACCCGTCGTGACTGCCTGCGCGACTTCTGCCCATGCGGTGGGTGAGGCGTTCCGCGCCATCAAGCACGGCTATGCCGACGCGATCCTCGCGGGCGGCGCCGAAGCCGCAATTATCCCCGATGCCGTTGCGGGCTTTACGTCCTGCCGCGCATTGACCACCAACCCCGATCCCGCGACGGCCTGCCGTCCGTTCGATGCAGACCGCGACGGCTTTGTGATGGGCGAGGGCGCCTGCGTGCTCGTGCTCGAGAGCATGGAACATGCGCAGGCGCGCGGTGCGCACATTTACGCCGAGGTCGTGGGCTACGGCAACACCGATGATGCCTATCACATCACGAGCCCCGATCCCGAGGCTGCCGGCATTGCCCGTGCGATATCGCTGGCGGTGGCCGAGGGCGACGTTAAGCCTTCCGAGGGCCTCTACATCAACGCTCACGGAACCTCGACTAAACTCAACGATTCGTCCGAGACGGCGGGGATTAAGCGTGCGCTCGGCGAGGACGCGGCACGCGCCGCGCACGTCTCGTCGACCAAGTCGATGACCGGCCACATGATCGGTGCTACGGGCGCCATCGAGGTCATGGCCTGCGCCATGGCGCTCGAGCAGGGCGTGGTGCCCCCGACCATTAACTACCACACGCCCGATCCCGCCTGCGATCTTGATTACACGCCTAATCGAGCGGTTCGCGCCGACCTTACCTGGGCGCTTTCGACCAATCTGGGCTTTGGCGGGCACAATGCCGCCATCGCGCTGCGTAGATATGCAAGGAGCTAGAGCATGGATTCCAAAAGACTTGCCGAGATAGCCGATGTTATGGAGGACCGCGGCCTCACGCGCGTGCGTGTTGAGGAGCCCGATGGCACCGCGGTCGAACTCGAGCGCGCGAGTGCGGCGCAGCCGGTTGCCGTGCCCATGCCTATGCCGAGCGCCATGGCCGCACCGGTTGCGGCTCCCACAGTCGCGCCTGCCGCACCGGAGCCCGCCGCGCAGGCACCTGCCGCCGCGCCGGAGCCCAAGGGCACCGAGGTGACAGCTCCTATGGTGGGCGTCTTCTATGCTGCCCCGGCGCCGGGCGACGAGCCGTTTGTGCACGTGGGCTCCAAGGTCAAGGCCGGCGAGACCCTCTGCATCATCGAGGCCATGAAGGTCCTCAACGAGGTGACGGCAGAGGCGGATGGCGAGGTGCTCGAGATCTGCGTGGCCGACGGCGACCTCGTGGAGTTCGGCAGCTGCCTCATGAGGATCGGATAGGTGATATCCGTGAACAAAGAAGAGCTCAAGAAGCTGTTGCCGCATCGCGAGCCGATGCTTTTGCTCGACGAAGCCGAGCTGGTGGGCGACGAGGCCCACGGCAAGATCACGATTACGGGCGACGAGTACTTTTTGCAGGGGCATTTTCCGGGAAACCCGGTCGTCCCCGGCGTGATTCAGTGCGAGATGCTCGCCCAGAACTGCTGCGTGCTGCTGATGGGCGATGAGGAGGCGCGCGGCGCGACGCCGTTCTACACGAGTCTGGACAAGGTGCGTTTTAAGCGTCCGGTGCGCCCGGGCGACACGGTGGATCTGGTGTGCTCCATCACGCGTGCGCGCGGGCCGTTCCGCTTTGCGACGGGTACCGCGAGCGTCAACGGTGAGGTTTGCTGCCGCGCCGATATGTCTTTTGCACTCATGCACGAAAGTTAAGGAAGGCTTCATGTTCGACAAAGTGCTCATCGCCAACCGCGGAGAAGTCGCGGTCCGTGTTATCCGCGCGTGCCGCGATATGGGCATCAAGACCGTCGCCGTTTATTCCACGGCCGATGCGGACGCACTGCACGTGCAGCTTGCCGACGAGGCGTATTGCATCGGCGGCCCGCGTCTTGCCGAGAGCTACCTCAACGACGATGCCGTGCTCACCTGTGCCGTAAAGTCGGGCGCCAAGGCAATTCATCCCGGCTATGGCTTTTTCTCCGAGAAGGCGAGCTTCGTGCGCGACTGCGACAAGTATGGCCTGACGTTTGTCGGTCCTTCGGCCGAGGTGATCGACAACATGGGCGACAAGGACGCCGCGCGTCGAACGGCTGCCGCGGCGGGCGTGCCCATCGTGCCGGGCTGCGATTTGCTCAAAAGTCCCGAGGAGGCAACGGCCGAGGCCGAGCGCATTGGCTGCCCCGTGCTCATCAAGGCGCGTGCAGGTGGCGGCGGTCGCGGCATTCGCAAGGTCGAGCGCGTGGAAGATGCGGCAAAGGCATTTGTCGAGGCGCGTGCCGAGGGCGAGGCCGTTTTTGGCGACGGCGAGTGCTACATGGAGAAGTTCGTCGCGCCGGCGCACCACGTTGAGGTGCAGATTATGGCCGATAAGCAGGGCCATGTGTTTTCGCTTGGCGAGCGCGAGTGCTCGGTTCAGCGTCGCAATCAAAAGCTGATCGAGGAGAGCCCCGCGCCGTGCCTCGACGGACACGACGACATTCGTGCTCGCATGCACAAGGCAGCGCGTGACCTGGCTCGTGCCGTCGGCTACGAAGGAGCCGGTACCATCGAGTTCCTGTATTCGGACGACGGCAATTTCTACTTTATGGAAATGAACACGCGCTTGCAGGTGGAGCATCCGGTTACGGAGTTTGTGACCGATACCGACTTGGTCAAGTGGCAGCTGCGCGTGGCAGCCGGCCAGCCTCTGCCCTTTGAGCAGGAGGACATGCCGGTCCGCAACCACGCCATGGAGTGCCGCATTAACGCCGAAACGCCGGACTTTCTGCCGTCATGCGGAACGGTCACCGCGTTGCGTGTACCGGGTGGTCCGCGCGTGCGCTGGGATTCCGCCATGTTTATCGGTGCGAACGTTCCGCCGTACTACGACTCCATGCTCGGCAAGCTCATCGTGTGTGCGCCCACGCGCGACGGCGCCATTCGTAAGATGCGCTCGGCCCTGGGCGAGCTCGTGATTGAGGGCGTGAGCGAAAACAGCGAGCTTCAGCTCGACGTGCTGGCAAACGACGAGTTCTTGTCGGGCATGTATCACACCGATCTGATGGGGCATCTCTATGCTGATGAATAGAAAAGCGAAGACGGTCAACGTCCTCGAGGGGCCGATAACCGAGTCGTGCGCCGAGTTTCCCGCGCGCCACGTGTTTATCAAGTGCCCGGAGTGCCGCCGTGTGATCGATGAGGCACGCCTGCACGACAACCTCGAGGTCTGCCCCCGTTGCGGCAAACACTTTCGCGTGAGCGGTCGCGCGCGCATGCGCATGACGGTCGACGAGGGCACGTTTGAGGAATGGGATGCCAATCTGGCGTCGGAGGATTTCCTCTCGTTTCCCGGTTATGCCGACAAGCTCAAGGGCGCGGTCGAGCGTTCGGGCGAGCGCGATGCCGTTGTGTGCGGCAGGGGCAAAATCTGCGGTTGCGATACAGCTCTCTTCTTTATGGACGCCAACTTTATGATGGGCTCGATGGGTTCTGTGGTGGGCGAAAAGATCTGTCGCACATTTGAGCGAGCGACCGAGCTGGGATTGCCAGTTGTCGGCTTTACCGTTTCGGGCGGTGCGCGCATGCAAGAGGGCGTGACATCGCTTATGCAGATGGCCAAGATTTCTGCGGCAGTTAGGCGCCACAGCGAGGTGGGCGGCCTGTATATCACGGTGCTCACCGACCCCACGACCGGAGGCGTAACCGCGAGCTTTGCCATGGAGGGCGACATTATCCTGGCCGAGCCCGATGCCCTGACGGCATTTGCCGGCCCGCGCGTGATCGAGCAGAACATGCACAAGCGCCTGCCCAAGGGATTCCAGCGCTCCGAGTTTTTGCTGGAGCACGGCTTTTGCGATGCCGTTGTTCCGCGTGGCGAGATTGCGCTCACGGTAGGCGAGCTGTTGGCGCTGCACGAAGGGCGCGTGCCCGGCCTGGGGGCACCGCATGAGATCGTCCATGCGGGTCGCCGCGGCAAAAAGCTGGGACACTTGTTTAAGCGCTCGACGGCACCAAAAACCGCGCTCGAGATTGTCAAGCAGACCCGCTCGGCAGATCGCGCCACGGCGGGTGAGATGATCTCGCTGGGCCTGGATGGATTTGTGGAGCTGCACGGCGACCGCTACTTTGGCGACGACGCCGCTGTGGTGGGCGGCATCGGCTGGAAGGACGGGCGACCCGTGACGGTTATCGCCATCGAGCGCGGCACCACGACCAAAGAGCGTATCCGCCGCAACTTTGGCATGGCGCATCCCGAGGGCTACCGCAAGGCGCGTCGCCTTATGCGCCAGGCCGAAAAGTTTGGTCGACCGGTTCTGTGCCTGGTCGATACTTCGGGCGCGTTTTGCGGCATCGGTGCCGAGGAGCGCGGCCAGGGCGAGGCGATTGCCCAGAATCTCATGGAGATGAGCGGCCTTAAGACGCCGATTGTCTCGGTGGTGACAGGCGAGGGTGGCTCTGGTGGCGCGCTGGCACTATCCGTGGCCGACCGCATCCTGATGCTCTCGAGCTCGGCCTATTCGGTCGTGAGCCCCGAGGCCTGTGCGTCGATCCTGTGGAAGGATACCGAGCGCGCGAATGAGGCCGCCGAGGCGCTTAAGCTCACGGCCCCCGATCTGTTGGCGCTCGGTATCATCGACGGCATTGTCGACGATAGGGGCCTGTCGCATGAGGAGATCGCCGGTGCCGTCATGTCTTCGGCATTTGATGCCTTCGATACGCTTGGGCAGCTCGACGACGCCACCCTCACAAACCTCCGCTACGAAAAGTACCGCACAATCGGTCAGTACCGCACGATGTGACAAGGGGCAGCCCGCATGTCACATTGGGAAAGGCGTTCCATGTCGCAAGTTTCTAACACCTCGTTTACAACGACGGTTTCATCAAACGCCACGGCCGTGGTGGACTATCTGTCCAAAAGCATGATGTCGGCGCTGCCGTTTATTGTCTGCGCAGCGTTGTTCCGCACCGTCGCCGTCATTATGGGCGAAGGCATGCTGGGCCTGTGGTCTGCCGATTCCGAAATCTATCGCCTGTTCTACAGTTGGCTTTATAACGCCGGCTACTACTTTTTGCCCATTTATCTTGGTTGGGCGGCCGCCCGCCAGCTCGGTTGCTCGGAGCAGCTGGGCATGATGCTGGGCGGCGTATTGATTGCGCCCGATCTGCTTAAGCTCGTCGATGCCGCATCGACGACGGGGGCATCGATGACTTCCGTGTATGGTCTGCTTCCCGCGCCGGTCAACGATTACACGACGACTGTTATTCCGGTTCTCATCTCGGTGCCCTTGCTATGGCGAGTGGAGTGTTTCTTTCAGCGCGTTATCCCTAAGGCCGTGGCGTTTTCGTTTGTTCCGTTTGCGACCATGCTTGTCATGGTTCCGGTTTCGCTGTGCATTACGGCGCCGGCGGGCAGCTATCTGGGTATGCTGTTGGGCCAGCTTATGTTTATGCTTGGCAATTCCGGTGGCATCGTGTCGCTGCTCACGCTCATGGGGCTTGCCGCGGGCTGGGAGTTTCTTAAGATCGCGGGCGTCAGCAACGTTGTCCTATCGCTCGCCTATGCGCAGTTTATGAGTGTGGGAACGGATTCGTGCATCCTGATCGCCGCGACGATGGCAACGTTCGCCGTTTGGGGTATGCCCTTTGGTGCGTCGCTCCGCGTTGCGGATAAGGACGAGAAGACGCTCATGCTGGGCTATTCGATCTCGGGCGTTCTTGGCGGCGTAAGCGAGCCGGCGCTGTACGGTTGCGGCTTTAAATATGGCAGGTGCCTGACGTGCATGGCCATTGGCGGCGCCGTCGGAGGCCTTGTTGCGGCCGTGGGCCACGTTACGGCCTATACCATCGGCATGACGAATGTCCTCATGGTCATTGGCTTTGCCACGGGTGGCATCTCGAACCTGCTGTGGTGCTGCGCTGCCGGCGGTGTGGCATTTGCGGTGTCTGCGGCGCTGAGCTACTGCTTTGGCGTGGTGCCGGCGAAGGGGCAGGCGGCAGAAGACGGAGCCGATTCACCCGAAACCTCGAAGAGCGTGGCCGAAGTAAGCGCGTAAACCTGTGCGACACAAGGACGATTCCTTTGCCACATTCCAAGGCCGTGGTCCGTGTGGGCTGCGGCCTTTTTGTATCTGGAGGACAAAGTGGCTACACTACAATCCGTTTGAGCAATAGATATATAGGTAGTACCGTGGGGGCGGATATAGATGGTCGAGTGGATTGTTAAGCGTGCGCAGGGCGACCGTGCACGCGTGGGTACGTTGACGGGCATGGTGTGTATTCTCGCCAATGTGGCACTATGCGCTGCGAAGGGTGCAATTGGCGTGCTGTCGGGTTCGGTTTCGATCGTGGCAGATGCCATGAACAACCTGTCCGATGCCAGCTCGAACATCGTGAGCGTGCTGGGCTTTAAGCTGGCGACCAAGCCGGCCGACCCCGAGCATCCTTACGGCCACGGTCGCTACGAGTACCTCTCGGGTCTAGTCGTGGCGGCGCTCGTGCTGCTCATTGGCCTCGAACTGGTAAAGTCCTCGGTGGAGCGCATCATCCACCCCGAACCTGTCGAGTTCTCGCTTGCCCTGGTGGCAGTCCTTGCGCTTTCGATGGTCGTAAAGCTTTGGATGGCGGCCCTCAACCAAAAACTCGGCGATCGCATTGAGTCCGAGACGCTGCATGCGACCGCGCAGGATTCCAAGAACGATGTTCTAGCCACGGGCGCCGTGTTGGCGTGCGCGATTGTTTCGCAGGTGACGCATATCAATCTAGATGCATGGGTCGGCCTTGCCGTTGGCGCCTATATTGGCTGGAGCGGCTTTGAACTCATCCAGGATACGATGAGCCCGCTTTTGGGCCAGGCGCCCGATCCTAAGCTGGTCAAGCACATTCGAGACAAAATCATGAGCTACCCCGGCGTTTTGGGCGTTCACGATTTGATGGTTCACGACTACGGCCCAGGCAGAAAGTTCGCAAGCGCTCACGCCGAGATGGCAGCCGAGGCCAGCCCGCTGGAAAGTCACGACACGCTCGACAACATTGAACAGGCATTTAGGAACGAAGACGGCATGATTGTCACGCTCCATTACGACCCCATCGTGACCGACGATCCAAAGGTGGCGAGCATGCGTCTGCGCATCAACGCTATGGCTCAAGAGATTGATAGCCGCCTCTCGATCCACGACCTACGCTGTGTTCCGGGCCCCACGCACACCAACGTGATCTTTGACTGCGTACGTCCCTCGGATTTGGCGATGAGCGCCGAGGACCTGAAGCGCGCGTTGGCGAAACGGGTCGAATCGGAATATCCCAAGTCGGTCGCCAAGATCACGATTGACGAGGACTACGTAGGCCATACCCACGAGTAGGGCTGTGCCGAAAAAGCAAGTTATGCAGAAGGGGAGAGCATGAAGCGCCTATACCTACTCCGCCACGGTCAGACGGAGTTCAACGTCAAAAAGCTGGTCCAGGGCCGCTGCGATTCACCGTTGACCGACTTGGGCCGCAAACAAGCGGGAATGGCAGCCGCATGGCTCAAGGCCCACGACGTCGTCCCCGATAAAGTGGTCTCTTCGCCCTTAGGCCGAGCCATGGACACGGCAAGTCTCGTCGCAACCGAACTCCTCGGCCGGGATGCAGCAGTCGAGCCCTGCGAAGGCATCATCGAGCGCAGCTACGGCACCTTCGAAGAAGGCCCCCACGACGCCCTACCCACCGACGTCTGGGACCCCGGCGAGGACCTGATCCCATTTGGCGGAGAAGGAAGCCATGCCCTGCAGGAGCGCATGGTGGGCACCCTCACCAATCTCATGGGCGCCGAGGGCATCGAAACCCTCCTAGCAGTAAGCCACGGCAGCGCCAGCCGCAAATTCATCAAAGCTGCAGCCCCAGAGGGCTTCGAGCTCCCAACAAAACTCCCCAACTGCGCCATTATGATTTTCGATTTTGATGAGGCGGAGCCACAAGTAGAGGGCGAGCCAATGCAATGCAAGTTCACCCTCCAGCAAATAGTGGACCCCCAACAAAGTCATTAGCCTGAGCGAGCAGAGTTAAGCAGACATCAACGTGTCGTCTCCCGAGCACGGCGGAGGGCCGGAGAAATATATTAAGGTCATCGCGAGTTCCGCACGCAAAGGAGAGCACTTAATGTGCTCTCCGTCTTGCGCAGGACTGTAGAGCAGGGACCTTAATATATTTCTCCGGCCCTCCGACGTGCCCAGGAGCCATCCACGCACTTTACCTGCGTAAACAATGTGAGTGAAATATGAATCTCGATGGATACGCCCGCAGCCGTGTATACTAAACAGCTGTGTGTAACCAGGGGAGTATTCTGGCTGGACAAAATGCCTGCTTAATAGGGTTGTCAGGTAGTCCGGGCGCAATACAAGACTGGGGAGCACGTCGTGTAAGTAGTGGTCCTCTAGGGGCGTACGCTCGGTGGTGTACGCATTGTCCCAAGACCACGCGAGAGTTGGGATCATATCTTGATCAGCATGATTCTCGGCCGCAAGATTGGCATGACCCAGGTTTGGGACGAGGACGATAACGTCGTTCCCGTCACGGTCATCCAGGCTGGCCCCTGCGCTGTCTCGCAGGTTAAAACTCAGGCAACCGACGGCTATGACGCCGTCCAGATCGGTTTCGGCGACATCAAGGCCAAGAACGTGAACAAGCCCATGGCTGGTCACTTCGCCAAGGCTGGCGTCGAGCCTGTCCGCTTCCTTCGTGAGGTCCGCGTCGAGAACGGCGAGGAGCACAAGGTCGGCGAGGTCGTCACCGTCGCTGATTTCGCTGATGTCGAGAAGGTCGACGTCATCGGTACCTCCAAGGGTAAGGGCTTCCAGGGTCGCATCAAGCGCTGGGGTCAGCGCCGCGGTCCTATGACGCATGGTTCTCACTTCCAGCGTCACCCCGGTTCTATCGGTCAGTGCGCCTATCCTGCGCGCGTCCTCAAGGGCGTCAAGATGGCCGGTCACATGGGTAACGAGCGCGTTACCGTCAAGAACCTTTCCGTTGTCCGCATCGATGCCGAGCAGAACCTCATCTTGGTCAAGGGCGCTGTCCCGGGTGCCAAGAATGGTCTCGTCGCCATCCGTATGGCCTAAGGGCCCAGCCCATTTAGCCCAGCGTCATACCAAGGAGAACACTTAAATGGCAAAGTTTGAAGTAAAGAACAGCGAGGGCAAGAAGGTCGCCGAGGCCGAGCTCGCCGCTGAGGTGTACGGCATCGAGCCGAACATCCACGTTATGCACCACATCGTCAAGTGCCAGATGGCCTCTTGGCGTCAGGGCACCCAGTCTGCTAAGGGTCGCTCTGAGGTTTCCGGTGGCGGCAAGAAGCCTTGGCGTCAGAAGGGCACCGGCCGTGCCCGCCAGGGTTCCATCCGTGCTGCCCAGTGGCGTCACGGTGGCGTTGTCTTCGCCCCCAAGCCCCGTTCCTACGCTAAGCGTATGAACAACAAGGAGGTCAAGCTGGCTATGCGCTCCGCGCTGTCCGCCAAGCTGGCCGATGGCGAGCTCGTGCTCGTCGACGACTACGGCTTCGAGAAGCCTTCCACCAAGGCTGCCGTCGCCATGCTCAAGGCTCTCGGCCTTGAGGGCAAGCGTCTGACCATCATCGTTCGCGATGAGGACGTCAACGCCTACCTGTCGTTCCGCAACATTCCCAAGACGTTCATCATCACTGCCGACGAGGCCAACACCTACGATCTCGTCAACAACAACGCTGTGCTGA
>DXLV01000002.1:95199-104089 GCA_019414545.1 Collinsella sp.
GTGCTGATGCCCGCCGACATCGCCGCTCACTTCGGGGAGGTGCTTGCATAAATGACCGCCCACGAGATCATCATCCGTCCGATCGTGTCCGAGCGTTCCTTCTCCGGCATGGAGCTGAACAAGTACACGTTCGAGGTCGCCAAGGATGCTAACAAGTATCAGATCAAGGACGCTGTCGAGGAGATCTTCGGCGTCAAGGTCGTTCGCGTGAACACCCTGACGGTCAAGCCCAAGACCAAGCGCGTGCGCTATGTCGCCGGCAAGACCCGTTCTTGGAAGAAGGCCATCGTCACGCTGGCCGAGGGCGACACCATCGAGGTCTTTGGCAACCAGGCCTAAGACTCGCTGCTGTTGAGTGAGCTCATGCCTCCCAAATAGGGGAGGCGGGAGCTCAAGGTTTTGGGCGTATAAAATGGACACGCCCGGAACCGTGTATACGTCCGGTGTCATCGCACCCGAGGCAGAACCTCGAATCCCTGTCTGCGATGGCTAACGGATTCCTATTGAAAGGGATTGTAATGGCTGTAAAGCACCTTAAGCCGACCTCCGCTGGTAGGCGTTGGCAGACGATCTCCGACTTCTCCGAGATCACCTGCACCAAGCCCGAGAAGTCTCTTCTCGAGCCCCTGCCCAAGAAGGCCGGTCGTAACAACAACGGCCGCATCACCACCCGCCACCAGGGCGGCGGCGTGAAGCGTCGTTACCGCGTGATCGACTTCAAGCGCAACAAGGACGGCGTGCCCGCCAAGGTTGCCACGATCGAGTACGATCCGAACCGTTCCGCTCGCATCGCTCTGCTGCACTACGCTGACGGTGAGAAGCGCTACATCCTGGCCCCCAAGGGCCTCGAGGTCGGTCAGACCATCATGTCCGGTTCTGACGCCGACATCAAGCCGGGCAACGCTCTGCCCCTCGCCGACATCCCCGTCGGTACGCTCATCCACGCCGTCGAGTTCCAGCCGGGCAAGGGCGCTGCTATCGCCCGTTCCGCCGGTAACTCCTGCCAGTTGATGGGTAAGGAGGGCAAGTACGCTATCGTCCGTATGCCTTCCTCCGAGATGCGCCGCATCCTCGTTACCTGCCGCGCCACCGTCGGTGAGGTCGGCAACGCCGATCACGCCAACATCGTCATCGGCAAGGCCGGCCGTAAGCGTCACATGAACGTGCGCCCGACCGTCCGCGGTACCGTCATGAACCCTGTCGACCACCCGCACGGCGGTGGCGAGGGCAAGAACCACACCTCTGGTCGTCCCTCTGTTACCCCTTGGGGTAAGCCGACGAAGGGCCTTCGTACGCGCAAGAAGAAGAAGGTCTCGAACCAGCACATCATTCGTCGCCGTAAGAAGTAATTTCGGATACCGAGTTTTAGGAGAAAGCACTTATGAGCAGAAGTCTCAAAAAGGGCCCGTTCGTGGAGACTCGCCTTCTCTCGCGTATCACCGCGATGAACGAGGCTGGCAAGAAGGACGTCGTGAAGACCTGGTCCCGCGCGTCCACCATCTTCCCCGAGATGGTTGGTCACACCATCGCCGTCCACGACGGCCGCAAGCATGTGCCCGTGTATGTTACCGAGTCCATGGTTGGTCACAAGCTCGGCGAGTTCGCGCCGACTCGTACGTTCCGTGGCCACAAGGCCAAATAGGGGGTTAACCGTAAATGGCAACTAAGTCTATTGAAACTGAGGCCACCGAGGTTCGCGCCGTCGCTAAGTACGTGCGTGTTTCCCCCAGCAAGGCCCGCCTGGTGGTCGATCTGATCCGCCGCAAGCCTGTCGCTCAGGCCTTCGACATCCTCCACTTCTGCGACCGCGCCGTCGCTGTGGATGTCGAGAAGGTTCTCCGTTCCGCCGTTGCGAACGCCGAGAACAACAACGGTCTGCGTGCCGACAACCTGGTTGTCGCCGCTGCCTATGTTGACGAGGGTCCGACGCTTAAGCGCATCCGTCCCCGCGCCAAGGGTTCCGCTTCTCGCATTCTGAAGCGTACTTCCCACATCACCGTCGTCGTTGCTCCTCGAAAGGAGGCGTAAAGCTGTATGGGTCAGAAAGTCTACCCCACCGGCTTCCGTCTTGGCATCACCGAGAACTGGCGCTCCCGCTGGTTCGCAGAGAAGGATTACGCTAAGACCCTCGGTAACGATCTCGAGATCCGCAAGTACCTCGAGAAGCGTCTTTCCCGCGCAGCTGTCTCCCGCGTCGAGATCGAGCGCGCTGGCGACAAGGTGAAGGTCATCATCCTCACCGCTCGCCCCGGCGTTGTCATCGGTAAGAAGGGTGCCGAGATCGATACCCTCCGCACCGAGCTCGAGAAGGTCGCTGGCGTCTCCAAGGGCCAGCTCTCCGTCGACGTTGTCGAGATCAAGCGCCCCGAGCTCGACGCCAACCTCGTTGCTCAGTCTATCGCCGAGCAGCTCGAGGGCCGCGTTGCCTTCCGTCGCGCTATGCGCAAGGCTGTCCAGTCCGCCCGCAAGGCCGGCGCTAAGGGCATCCGTATCCAGTGCTCCGGTCGTCTCGGCGGTGCCGAGATGGGCCGTCGTGAGTGGTACCGTGAGGGTCGCGTGCCTCTGCACACCCTCCGTGCCAAGATCGACTACGGCACGGCTGTCGCCAGCACCACCATGGGCGCTTGCGGCGTGAAGGTCTGGATCTACCTGGGCGAGAAGCTCCCGGGCCAGCCTGTTCCCAACCCTGCACTCGAGGGCTCTTCCCGTCCTCGTCGTCGTAACTCCGAGAGGAGGGGTCAGTAGTGCTTGCCCCTAAGCGTATTCTTCACCGCAAGGTGCAGCGTGGCTCCATGAAGGGCCAGGCCAAGGGTAATACCGAGCTGCATTTCGGCGAGTTTGGTATCCAGGCTCTCGAGGCCCATTGGATCACCAACCGTCAGATCGAGGCCGCTCGTATTGCCATGACCCGCTACATGAAGCGTGGCGGTCGTGTCTACATCACGATCTTCCCCGATAAGCCTATCACCAAGAAGCCTGCCGAGACTCGCATGGGTTCTGGTAAGGGTAACCCCGAGGAGTGGGTGGCCGTCGTCAAGCCCGGCCGCATCATGTTCGAGGTCAAGGGCGTGCCCGAGGAGGTCGCTCGCGAGGCTCTGCGTCTTGCACAGCACAAGCTTCCCATCAAGACCAAGATTGTTGCTGCTAAGAACGCTGAGCAGCGCATCGAGAAGGAGATGGCTGAGGAGGCCGCTCTCGAGGCCAAGTGGGCTGCTGAGGACGCCGCCGCCGCCAAGGAGGAGAACTAATGAAGCCCGCAGAGATTCGTGAGCTCTCGGACGCTCAGCTCGTTGAGAAGCTGAAGGAAATGCGCGCCGAGCTCTTTAACCTTCGTTTCCAGATGGCCACCAGCCAGCTGGACAACACCGCTCGCGTCAACACCGTGAAGAAGGACATCGCTCGCGTCCTCACGGAGCAGCGCGCCCGCGAGATCGCAGCGGAGAAGTCCGCTGTCGCCGAGTAGGACCTAAGGAGAGAACATGACTGATTCGCGTAACTCGCGTAAGGTCCGTACGGGTGTCGTTACCTCCGTCTCCGGTGCCAAGACCATCGTTGTCACCATCACCGAGCGCAAGCGTCACCCCAAGTACGGCAAGATGATGACCAGCTCCAAGAAGCTGCACGCTCACGACGAGGAGTGCACGGCTGGCGTGGGCGATACCGTCCGCGTTATGGAGACCCGTCCTATGTCCAAGATGAAGCGTTGGCGCCTCATCGAGGTCGTCGAGCGCGCTAAATAAGCAGTCGCTCTTACGACTTGTACGTTTCCGAAGATGTGCGTATGCCTGGCTTGCATACCACGGGCCGCATAAAGGCTGCGCACCTCTCTTCGGTTCTTAGTTCGGAGGAACATCTACCATGATTCAGATGCAAACCATGCTGAACGTCGCCGACAACTCCGGCGCTCGCAAGATTCGCTGCATCAAGGTGCTTGGCGGTTCCAAGCGTCGTTATGCAGGCATCGGCGATGTGTTCATCGGTGCTGTCCAGGAGGCTACCCCTGGCGCCAACGTCAAGAAGAAGGACGTTGTCCGTTGCGTCGTCGTTCGCACCGTTAAGGAGATCCGCCGCAAGGATGGCTCCTACATTCGCTTTGATGAGAACGCCTGCGTTGTCATCAACAACGATGGTTCGCCCGTCGGCACCCGTATCTTCGGGCCCGTCGCTCGCGAGCTTCGTGACAAGAAGTACATGAAGATCGTCTCGCTCGCTCCCGAGACCCTGTAGTTAGGGGAGATATATGTATATCAAGAAGGGCGATAAGGTCCAGGTTCTCTCTGGTAAGGATCGCGGCAAGCAGGGCGTTGTCCTGCGTGCTCTCCCTGCCGAGAACAAGGTCGTTGTCGAGGGCGTTTCGGTCGTCAAGAAGGCCGTCAAGCCCAACGCTGCCAACCAGCAGGGCGGCATCGTTTCGCAGGAGGCTCCCATCGATGCCTCCAACGTCAATCTCGTTTGCCCCGAGTGCGGTAAGGTTACCCGCGTCGGTCACGAGAAGGACGGCAAGAACAAGCTGCGCGTCTGCAAGAAGTGCGGCCACAAGTTCTAAGCTGCCCGCAACATCAAGTTGCTAGCAAAGGCCCGGATGCCCCACGGCACCCGGGCCTTTTTGTATCCCCGCTCGATGGCTTGGGTTTTGCCGTCCCGTCATTCCGGTTGCATCCAGTTTTCGGTGCCGACTCGAATCGAGTGCCGCCAGGTGACACCCTGTCGCGTTTCGTCGGCTTCGGGGACAAAAGTCGGGACAACTCCAAAAACTATTTACGAACTCAGGGCTTTGAGTTTTTGTTTTTGTCCCAAAGGGCGCGGCGGGATGCCTTTGGAGGCTCGATAGCGCCGAAAACGCCCGTTTTGAAACGCAAATGCCTTTTCGCGTGCAAGCCGCAGCTGCAATAGGAAGTGAATCAACGCAGGTGGCTTTCAAGCAGTTTGCAAAACTGCAGGCCGCAGGTCTTCATTGCCAGTAGGAGAAATGAGTAGTCTCAGGTGGCTTGCCCATGAGTTGACGAACGGGATTTGAGATTACGCTGACGTCCGGAAACGCTTCGAGTACGGCGTTACTTTTTTGGGGTTTGGGCGTAGCCCCTGCACCCGCGAGCGCGGGCCTTAAGCCCGCCGAGAGGGTGACGCGTCGAAAACGAAGGGGAAAGAGAGAAGGGGCCGTCCCTATCATTCAGGTTGCGACCGAAGAAGACAAGGAGACCCCCTGAGCCTGAATGATGCCCCACAGACCGCGTCCGACCGAGCTCAAGCCGAGCTTTTCCTGACGTCCGCCTTCGCGAAGATGATGGCTGGATTGGCTATGGATTGGCAACACTTATTTGGACGATTCCGGGAGGGACGGCCCCGCCTCCCTGAACTCGACCGGCGACATGTAGCCCAGCGTCGAGTGGATCCTGAAGTTGTTGTACCAGTGCACGTAATCCAAGAGCTTGGCTCGGAGCTCGCGCGTCCCTCCTCGGTCCTTCGGAGTGGCCGACGATCTCCCCGTTGCAGAGGTCGACGAGCAGGCAGACGTAGTTCCACGACGCCCCGACGCGCACGCAGGCCAAGTCGCTGCATATATGGGTGCACGGCGCCCTGCCGCCGAAGCCGCGCGCGACGACGTTCGACACGTCGGCCTCGTTGACCGCCCCGGGGTGCACCTTGAACCTCTTCCTGCCGTATGCGCCGGCCAGTCCGTTCTCCCTCATGATGCGGCAGACGCGGCGCCGGCTGACGGTAACGCCCGACCTCCCGGGCGACGCCTTGATCTTGCGCGATCCGTTCCGGCCCTTGCTGGCGGCGTGCGCCGCCGCGGCCGCCGTCGCCCCCCGACATTAAGGTCCTCAAGGGCCGCGTCGTCTCCGGCGACCAGTTCGTCTCGCCCGCGGAACAGAAGGAGCGAATCCTCGCGACCTTCGGCGACCTGTGCTGCGAGATGGAGGGCTGCACCATCGCGCAGGCCGCTTATCTCAACGGCGTGCCCCTCGTCGTCGTGCGCGCCATCAGCGACAAGCCCTGCGCCGAGGGCCGGGTCGTCGACTACAACACCTTCGAGAAGAAGGCCGCCTGCGACTGCGCCCGCATCGCCGCGCGCATGGTTAAGCTTTAGGCCCCGGCGCGCCGGGGCCCTTCTTTATGTTGGGACCCCGGCGCGCCGGGGGCCTTTCCAAAGCGAAGTGTCGAGCCGAAGTGTTGAGCGTCGGCCCTGAATGTTCAATGGCCGTTGTTTTCTGCCCCTCAAGTGGTGGACTTTTCCTCGGAGCTGTTGATTCCCCCACGCGCCCCCTTCCGTTCTCTGTTCTCCCCTTATACTCCTTGTACGAGGAGGTAAGAAGTCATGGACAAGACCACACAGGACAGCTTGGCAAAGAAACCCGTCGACATGAGGGACAGGATTCTCGAGCATCTCGAGGCCCTCACCTCTGCCGTCTCGCTCGACGACCTTGCCCGTCTGTCCACCTCCGACATCGCCGAGACGCTCATCATCTCCAGGAGCCTGGCGAGCCAGTACCTCAACGACCTTGTTCGCGCCGGTCTTGTGGTTAAGGTGGCGGGCAGGCCTGTCCGTTATTTTCATCGCCGCGCGTTCCAGAAGCGTTTTCAGGTAAAGCTCTCTGCAAGCGAGTACGCCTCGCTCGCCGACCTCATCCAGGCGACGGGAATCGCCGATCACCGCGACTTCGCGCGTGCCGTGGGCTTCGACATGAGCCTCAGCTCCGTTGTCGAGCAGTGCAAGGCTGCGGTTCAGTACCCTCCGTTTGGCCTGCCCATCCTCTTGAGCGGCGGCGTGGGTGTCGGTAAGTCTTTCCTTTCTCGCCTTGTGTACGAGTACGGCAAGAACCAGGGCTTGCTGTCCCGCGACTCCTCCTATGTGCGCATCGACTGCGCCGGGGTCCCGGACGCCGCCTCGTTCAACGGGCTTCTTGACGAGTCGATCGCGAAAGCGCGCGGGGGTGTGGTCTTTGTCAACGGCATCGAGGCACTCTCTCCCTCTGCGATGGAGCACTGCCTTGCGACGGCCCTCGGGCTCGATGCCTCCCAGGATGCGCCGCGCGCTCGCCTCGTTCTTTCGACGACGCTTTCCGCCGATGACCTGAAGGTTTCCTCGGCCTACAGCAAAATGCCCATCTGTGCCCGCGTCCCCTCACTCAAGGAGCGGACCCCCGAGGAGCGCGAGGATCTCATCTTGAGCTTCCTGCGCAGCGAGGGGTGCCGAATCGGTTCTGATGTGAAGATCAGCCGCGGCGCATACCGTTGCCTCGTGAACGCGGACTTTTCCGATAACATCGCCGGCTTGCGCGCCTGCGTGACGAACTGCTGTGCCAAAGCGTTCCTCAATCGCGAGGGCGACTACGTCGTCGTTCGCCCGTATCTTCTTCCCAGCGGGCTCCTCTCCTCCGCGCAGATCGTTCAACAGCCCGACGATGGCGTTCTGATCGACGCGTCTCTGGATGCCGCCGAGAGCACAGGGCCGGTCGAGCAGGCGCTCGATGCCCTGTGCTCCCTCGATGAGCGATTCTGCGCCGGGGAGCTCTCTGTCTCCGAGCTTGTCTCGCAAGCTGTCTCCGCTGTGCGCGGCGTTGAGGATCACTTGATCTTCGACCACGGCGTCGCCTCCTCGAGGTCGCGCGCCTTCGAGCGCGTCGTGGGCGCGGTCCTTGCCGACGCAGGCTCTTCTTATGGCATCGAGCTTTCGAGGAAGGTCGCTTTTCTACTGGCCCAGGAGATTTGCCTGCAGTTGTGGCCGGGTATCGGCCTGGCTAAGCGAAAGTCTGCCTGTGCGGAGCAAATCTCCCATCTCCTCGGTGCCGTGACCTCCGAATTGCCGTTTGCCTCGAGTGTCTCCGATCAGGTCGCCGCAGACGTGGAAGGGGCGCTGGGAATCTCGCTCGATCACTTCACGAAGACGCTTCTGACGCTGTGCGTCGCATCGGAGTCTCGCGATGCGAAGGCCCTTCGGACGCTCTGCGTCATCTTGTCCCACGGCTACTCAACGGCGACGAGCATCGTCGACGCGGCGAACCGTATGCTCGGCATGCATGTGTACGAGGCTGTCGACATGCCCTACGACCAGCAGCTGAAGGACATCGTCGGTCCGCTCCAGCGCCTCGTCGACCGCCATTCCTACTGCACCGGGGTCGTGTTCCTCGTCGACATGGGCTCCTTGGAGGAGGCCTATAAGGCCCTCGAGAACGTTACCGACTCCACTATCGGCGTGGTGAACAACGTCTCTACCGGTCTTGCGCTCGAGATCGGGGTCGGGCTGCTCGGCGGCAAGTCCATCGCCGAGGTTCTTGGCGATGCGACCGCCGCGTGCGTGACGCACTGCAAGGTGATCGAGCGCGTCAACCGTGAGGACGCCATCGTCTTCTGCTCCGAGTCCGGGGTCGACGCCGCGGAGAGGATACGCCAGCTCGTCTCGCAGAGCCTCCCGCGCACCATAGGCGCGCGCCTGCTCACGAGGCCCTTCAAGCAGCTCGTCGCGAACGGGTCGAACGACGCCGTTTTCTCCGAGCACCGCGTCTGCGCCGTCATCGGCACGGGAGACCCCGGGGTCGCCTCCGTCCCCTTCGTCGCCCTCGAGGACATCATGTCGACGGCGTCCGCCTCTAAGGTTGATGCCGTGTTCGGCAGGTGGCTTGACGCTTCCGAGCTCTCTTCTTTCCACGAGAAGCTGCTCTCGAACATGACGCTGCAGAACGTCATCCGCTCCATCACCATCCTCGACCCGGAGCGGCTATTCCATGAGATCGAGAGCGCCGTGCACGAGCTTCAGCGCAGGACAGGCGAGAAGATCGGCAGCAACGCCATCATTGGGCTCTACGTTCACCTCTGCTGTCTCGTCGAGCGCCTTGTTACCAGAAACCCCATTGAGACCTACGTTGGCCAGGACCGCTTCGAGGAGGAA
>DXLV01000002.1:104099-104632 GCA_019414545.1 Collinsella sp.
GGAGGAACGCGCCGATTTCATCGAGTCCTTCAGGCAGAGCTTCTCGAGCATCTCGACGCGCTATCGCGTAGAGGTTCCCGTAAGCGAGATCGCATATGTCTTCGACTACATAAGCGTGAGCGCCGCCCCGGCGCGAGAAGAGCGCCTCGGCTCCTCGGACCTCCTGCTCGACGAGTGACCTTCCCCGCGCCGCCGCAAGCTGACCGCGCGTCCTCAATAATCCGATAACCCCTTGCCCGGCGCGAATCCGGATAGCGCCGAGGCAGTACCGAACGCAAAACTTCATTTGATAGGAGCAAACATGAGTGTTGTTATGGCACGAATCGACAATCGCCTGCTTCACGGCATCATCGTGACGCAGTGGGCCCCGGTGTCGGGCGCGACCCGAGTCATGGTCATCGACGACAAGGTCGCCGGCGACGAGGTCCTGAAGTCCACCATGAGGATGGCGCGCCCCGCGGGCATGGCCGTTTCGATCATCTCCGAGCAGACCGCGCTCAAGAACTTCGCCGCGGGCAAGTACGACCGCGAGA
>DXLV01000002.1:104642-118294 GCA_019414545.1 Collinsella sp.
TCGCTCGTCAAGGAGGACGGCATCCAGCTCACCCAGCGCGCCTACGCCTCCGCCGAGAACGTCCAGAGCTACAAGGCGCTCATCGCCCGTGGCGTCAAGGTGACGGCCCAGTTCGTGCCCGCCGACAAGCCCGTCTCCGTCGCAGACCTCATCTAAGGGGGAAATATGGTCAACTTCACTATCCTGCAGGTCGTCCTTTTGACCCTGCTGGCCTTCATCAAGCACGTGGACTACTACGGCATCCCGATGATCTTCGTCAATTACGCCGTTTTCTGGGGCCTCATCACCGGAGTCGTCATGGGCGACTGGAAGACCGGCCTTGTCATCGGCGGCACCATTCAGCTCATGCAGCTCGGCGTCGCGGGCTTCGGCGGCTCCTCCATTCCCGACTACGGCACGATGGCCATCATCGCCACCGCCTACGGCGTGACCCTGGGCTCCGACACGGGCCTCGCCATCGGCCTGCCGGTCGGCATGCTCGGCATCCAGCTCGACGTCGTCGCCAAGATCCTCAACGGCTTTGTCGTCGAGAAGTCCCAGAAGTTCTGCAACGAGGGTAAGTTCAATCAGATGAACGCCATCCTGTGGGTCTGCCCCGCGCTCTTCGGCCTGTGCGCCGCCCTGCCCGTCTTTGTCTCCGTGACGCTCGGCCAGCCCGCCGTCAACTGGCTCCTCGAGGTCATGCCCCAGTGGTTCCTCTCCGGCCTCACCCTCGCCGGCAAGATGCTCCCGGCCGTCGGTATCGCCATGCTGCTCCGCTACATGCCAACCGCCAAGTACTTCCAGTACCTGCTCGCCGGCTTCTTCCTCTCGGCCTTCCTGAACGTGCCCATCATCGGCGCCGCCATCGTCGGCGTTGCCCTCGCGATTGCGTTCTACCAGCGTGCCGAGAGGGACACCGAGCTCGCCGCCCACGCTTCCGCAGACGCCTTCATCGGAGAGGATGAGTAACCATGGAAAACGAGAACATCACCGCCGTCGCCGAGGGCAAGCCCTCCGGCTACAAGGTCACCAAGAAGGACCTGCGCAACGCGAACTGGCGCTGGCTCATGAGCGTGTGCACCTTCAACTACCAGACCCAGCAGGGCGCCTCAGTCGCCTACGCCCTCTCGCCGGTCCTGAGGAAGATCTACACGAACGACGAGGACTATAAGCAAGCGCTCAACAACCACTTCCGCTACTACAACACCCAGCCTTGGCTCGCCGCCATCATTCTTGGCGCCTGCGTGGCCATGGAGGAGCGCGACGGCCTAGCGGCGGCGGACGCCGTCCAAGACCTGAAGATCGGCACCATGGGACCGCTCGCCGGCGTCGGCGACTCCCTGCTCATGACCATGATCCCGACCATCATGGGCTCCATCGCCGCCTACATGGCCATCGAGGGCAACCCCGTGGGAGCCGGCATCTGGTTCGCGCTCATCCTGGCCATCTTCTGGGTCCGCATGCACGCCCTCGAGTTCGGCTACAAGCAGGGCGTGAAGCTCGTCACCGACTTCAGCGAGAAGCTTCCCAACCTCACTGCCGCCGCCTCCGTGCTCGGCCTCACCGTGGTCGGCTGCCTCATCGCCTCGGTCATCGGCGTCACCTGCCCGATTAGCTTCAGCTTCGGCGACGTCGCGATGGAGATTCAGCCGCTGCTCGACAAGATCCTGCCTGCCATGATCCCCGCCGCCATCACGGGAAGCGCGTATTACCTTCTTACCAAGAAGAACGCGAGCATGACGGCCCTCATCCTCGTGGTGATCGTCCTCGCGATGGTCGCCTCCGCCGCCGGCATCCTCGCCTAGCTTCGACCCAAGAGATTGGTGAATCAATGAGAAAGATAGTTGTGGCGAGCCATTCCCTTCTCGCCCAGGGCTTCAAGGACACCCTCGAGTTCCTTACGGGTAAGGGCGACGCCGTCAACGCCGTGTGCGCCTACGTGAACGACAACGGCGAGGGGCTCGACGCGGCGGTCGAGGCGGCTCTTTCGGGCACTGACGAGGTCGTCGTCCTCACCGACGCGTACGGCGGCAGCGTGAACCAGCGCTTTTCCCGCTTCGCCTCCGACCGGATCCACGTGATCGCGGGTGTCAACCTCCCGCTCGCCATGACGGTCGCGCTCGCGCGCCCCGACGAGAAACTCGACTTCGACGCCCTCGTCAACGAGGCGCGCCAGCAGATCATCTACGTGAACGGTGCCAGTTCCGCCGAGTGCGACGACGACGAATAGAGGAGGTCGACGATGAGAGAGTTCCTTAAGGACGTGTGGATGCACGGCGGTGAGGAAAGCCGCGCCATCACCCCCGAGAACATCACGGGCGAGAAGGGCCGCGCCGCCATGTCGGCCAGCCACCTCGGCGTCGGCCGCAAGGGCTCGTGCTGCGTGCCCCTTGAGTCCGGCGAGACCATCACGCTCGCGGACATCGAGGGCCCCGGCATCATCCGCCACATCTGGATGACCGTCCCCGACAAGACCGCCGCTGGCAGCTTCGTCATGCGTGACCTCGTGCTGCGCTTCTACTGGGACGACGAGGAGACCCCCTCGGTCGAGTGCCCTGTCGGCGACTTCTTCTGCAACGGCTTCGGTGAGCGCGCCATCGTCAACTCGATGCCCATCTGCGTGAACCCGACGGGCGGCATGAACTGCTACTTCGAGATGCCCTTCAGGAAGCACGCCAAGGTCACGCTTACGAGCGAGCACCCCGGGTTCATTAAGTACATCTTCTACACGTTCAACTACGCGCTCACCGACGTGCCGGACGACGCCATGTACTTCCACGCCCGCTTTAACCGCGAGCGCAGCACCCGCAGGGGCGTCGACTACACCGTGCTCGACGGCGTGCGCGGCAAGGGCTACTACGTCGGCACCTACATGGCCCTGTGCGCCCTGGAGCGCTATTGGTGGGGCGAGGGCGAGATGAAGTTCTTCCTCGACGGCGACGAGGAGTTCCCCACGGTCACCTCGACGGGAGCCGAGGACTACTTCGGCGGTGCCTGGGCCTTCCTCGACAGGCCGCCCCACGCGCTGCCCGAGGCGCAGTGCTTCAACACGCTGTTCGCCGGCTACCCGTACCGCTCGACGCGCGACGCCACGCGCGACCGCTTCAGCGCGGGCAAGCCGAACCCGAATCCGATGCTCGCGACTAACGACGACGCGCTGCCCAGGCACGGCCTCTACAGGTGGCACCTTCCCGACCCGATCTCGTTCAAGGAGGACCTGCGCGTGACGTTCCAGGACCTCGGCAACGACGACATCAAGCTCTACGAGCGCGAGGACGACATCTCCACCGTCGCCTACTGGTACCAAAGCGAGCCGCACGCCGTGCTCGCCCCGTTTGCCGCGAGGCAGGACCGCGTGCCCAGGTAGGGTCGCCTCGAAACAAGCCAACGTTATGGGCGCCCGCGGTTGACCATGACTGCGGGCGTCCCTTTGTAAGGAGGATCACATGAGCGAAAAGCAAATGAGGCTCGGCGCCCTCGAAGCCGGCGGGACCAAGATGGTCTGTGCCGTGGTGTCCGGCGACGGCGAGGTCTTCGACCGTATGGAGACCCCGACGCTTACGCCCGCCGAGACCGTCCCGCAGATGATCGAGTGGTTCACCGCCCGCGATGTGGACGCGTTGGGCATCGGCGCCTTCGGCCCGACCTGCGTCGACCCCAACGACGAGCGCTACGGCTCCATCCTCCAGACGCCCAAGCTCGCGTGGCGAGGCCATGGTCTTCGCGCCGCGTTCGCCGACGACCTCGGGATTCCGGTGGCCTACGACACGGACGTTAACGTTGCCTGCCTCGGCGAAGTGGTCTTCGGCTGCTGCAAGGGGCTCGAGGACGCCGTCTACGTGACCATCGGCACCGGCGTGGGCGCGGGCGTCATGTGCGCGGGCAGACTCCTTCACGGTATGCTGCACCCCGAGGCCGGTCACATGCTGGTAAGGACCCGTCCCACCGAGGAGGGACGCTGCGTCTGCCCGAGCCACGCGAGCTGTCTCGAGGGGCTCGCCTCCGGCCCCGCCATCGCCGCGCGCTGGGGAAAGCCCGCGGCCGAGCTCGCGGACAACGATGAGGTGTGGGCGCTCGAGGGGGATTATCTGGGGCAGATGTGCGCGAACCTCGTGCTCATGTACTCGCCTCGCCGCATCGTCCTCGGCGGCGGCGTGATGCACCAGGAGCAGCTCTACGGCATCGTCCGCAAGAAGACCCTCGAATATCTGGGTGGCTACATCCAGACCGCCGAGCTTAAGGACATGGAGAGCTACATCTGCGCCCCGGGCTGCGGCGGCGACCAAGGAATCCTCGGCGCGGCCGAGCTGGCAAGAAGGGCGCTCGCGTAACTTGCGCTCTCTCCGCCATACAACGCGTTGAGAAAAGACGAGCGCTTCTTGCCAATTGAGCGGCAAGAAGTGCTCGTCTTTTGCATTTGTTTTTGGGGCAGGACGCCCCGCCTCCGCTAGAGTCCCTGGACCGCCACACCCACGAGGTTTGGACCGGTGTGGACAAGAAGCGCGGGGCTGATGTCGGAGCGGACGACCTCCACCGCGTTGGCCACGCGCTCGCACAGGGCCTGCTCCATACGGTCGTAGAGGTCGGCGTGGGCCGAGGTGCGGCTCGCGGCAAAGCGCACCTTGGGGTGCTTCTCGACGATGGCGGCGATGAGCTTGACCTCGGTGCGATGCGGTACTTGCACAGCCATTTCGTGTGCGCGAGGCTGTTGGCTTTCTGGGCCACAGCAATCACCTTCCCCCTAGTATGATGACCTGAACAATCCTCATGCTAGGGGGAAGGTTTTTGTCGCGTAGCGGAAATTGGCCTCCACCCGCTGAGCGGGTGGCTTTCTATGCCGCGCGTGCCGCGCGGCACGGACTAAAGTCCATGAATAAAAACGAGGAAGGCCACGTCCGGCCTCCCTCGCAAAGGGTCTCTGATTACTCCCACTCATTGGGGACAGACTTAAATGAGTGCTCTTGAAATGCCGGCGCCTGGGGACGTTCTTTTTCTGTCTGCAGTTTGGAACGTTCCTTTTCTGTCGGCAGTTTGGGACGGTCCTTAGAGCTGCAGCGCGCCATGAGCGACGAGGCGAAGCGGATCATCCTGTCTTTTGAGTTCTAAGCATAAGCCCCTGTCTCTGAGCAATGACCGGTTCGCATTTGTGCGTATTTGCGTGCGTGGGATTGCGGGAATATGCGTATAGATGCGCCGTTTACGGGACAAAAATGACCGTTTAGCGGTGAGATACGCACAAACACGCACAGACGCGCGTGTTTGTGCGAATATAGAGCTATCCGAAATACAAGACGTTCTATGACACAGGAGGCACATATGGTAGATTCCAAGCAGGCTCCACTCGACTCCGCGGCAGCCGCAAAAGCAGCGTTCGCTTCGGTCCAGGACAAGCCGTTCCCCGATGATATCTTTACGGCCCCCGAGCTCCGCTGGGCTGTGATCGGCTGCGGTGTTATCGCCAACCAAATGGCCCAGTCGCTCGCCCTAGCTGGCCGTAAGCTTGCGGGTGTTGCAAATCGCACCCATTCCAAGGCTCAGGCTTTTGCCGAGCAGTATGGCGTCGAGAAGGTCTATGACACGGTCGAGGACCTCTATGCCGATCCTGACATCGATGCCGTCTATATCACCACGCCGCACAACACTCACATCACATATCTGCGCGGTGCCCTGGCGGCTGGCAAGCACGTGCTCTGCGAGAAGGCCATTACCCTCAATTCCGCTGAGCTTGACGAGGCCCGCGCCATTGCCGACGAGCACAACGTGGTCCTCATGGACGCCACCACGGTGCTCCACATGCCTTTGTATCAGGAGCTGCGTCGCCGCATGGATGTCGGTGAGTTCGGCCGCATGAATCTCGCCCAGCTCAACTTTGGCAGCTACAAGGAGTACGGTGATTTGACCAATCGCTTCTACAACCGCAACCTTGCCGGTGGCGCCATGCTTGATATTGGCGTTTATGCCCTGTCCGTCATGCGCCTCTTTATGGCAAGTCAGCCCGCTGAGGTTGTCTCGCTGGGCAACACCTGCGAGACCGGCGTTGACGTTGCGGGCGGCATCGTCTGCCGTAATGCCGAACAGCAGCTGGGCGTGGTGAGCCTCACGCTCCACTCCAAGCAACCCAAGCGCTCGGTCATCAGCTTCGACAAGTGCTATATCGAGGTCAACGAATATCCGCGTGCCGATCACGCGACCATTGTGTGGACTGCGGACGGCCGCCGCGAGGAGGTCCACGCAGGCACCGAGGCTTACGCCCTGTGTTATGAGATGGCCGATCTTGAGAAGGCCGTTGCCGGCGACGACTCCAAGCGCGAGCTGCTGGATTATGCTTCTGATGTTATGGAGCTTATGACCAAGCTTCGCGCCGACTGGGGAGTCGTGTACCCCGAGGAGGAGTAAGCGATGCTTGCGGAAGATAGGCTCAACGCAATCGTGTCGATGGTGCAGCAGACGGGCTCGGTTACCGTACCGGAGCTTGCTGAGGCCCTGGGCGTGACGGCGTCTACCATTCGGCGCGACCTGCAGACGCTCGACCGAGCGCATCGCATCGCCAAGGTCCACGGTGGGGCGACGAGTCTTGAGCGCGCGCACGTGACGCGCGACCTAACGCTTAATGAGCGCAGCGACCTCCATAACGATGACAAGGAGCGTATCTGCGCCCGTGCGGCGGCGCTTGTGGAGCCTGAGAGCTTTGTATACATCGACTCGGGCTCGACGACGCTCAGGCTCATCGAGCATCTTCCCCACCTTGAAGATGTCACCTACGTGACCGATTCCGTGCTCCATGCTCAGCGCCTTGCTTTGCGGGGTATGCGTACCGTGGTGCTGGGCGGCGAGCTCAAACCCGAGACCGAGGCGCTCGTTGGCCCCGATGCCTTGGCAACCTTAGATCGCTACAACTTCAACTGTGGCTTTTGGGGCTCTAATGGCATCGCCGCCGAGCAGGGCTTCACGGCGCCCGATATCGAGGAGGCCCAAGTAAAGCGCATCTCGATGCGTCATACGGCCAAACGCTTCGTAATCTCGGACGCCAGCAAATTTGGCATGGTGGCGCCCGTCAAGTTCGCGGACTTTCGCGATGCAACGATCATCACCGCAGGCGAGGTCCCCGCCAAGTACCGGGCAATGGACAACGTCGTCACGGTCTAGCGACGGGAAGGCCAAAACCACCACAAAGGGGACAGGCACCTTTGTGGTGGGTCAATGGAAAAGCGGCAACGACCATCCCGGGCGCTGCCGCTTTTGTTGTCTACCGGTTTATCTAAATCTGTAACAACCAGACCGTTAAAAGCAGGCTAGATGTTACAGATCGAGATACTTACGAACCGCGCCGTCCCTTTGTCTCAATCTGTAACATCTGGGACTGATTTTGCCGAGTTACTGTTACAGATTGAGATTATTCCCTTGAGGGGATTCGAATGTCTCGATCTGTAACAGATAGACCGGAAAATGGGTTCTAACTGTTACAGATCGAGACGTTTTGGGACCGCGGCTGAGCCATCGCGGCAAAACCATCATAAAGGTGCCTGTCCCCATTGTGGTGGTTTAGGGCTCCCAGGGGCAGGGGGCTTCGATGTGGATGTGCTCGCCGGTTACGGGATGCGTGAAGGACACGCTGTGGGCGTGGAGCATCAGGCCGCAGGGACGCGGCGTTCCGTACAGGTCATCGCCCACCAGGGGATGGCGCTCGCTGGCCAGATGTACGCGGATCTGGTGCTTGCGGCCGGTGAGCAACTCGACATCGATATACGAGCGCGTGGGCAGGCCACGACGGCTCTTAAGACGTTTGAGCACCTTCACGCGCGTTTGAGACGGCTTGCCGCTGGCGCCGACGCGCATCTTGCGGCTGTCGTGACGGTCGCGGGCGATGGGCTTGTCGATGAGCTTTTCGTTCCAGTCGATCTTGCCCTCGGCGAGCGCCAGGTAGTGCTTTTCGAACGCGTGGTCGATGATCATCTGGTCAAAGGCGGGCTGCGTCTGCTTGTCGAGTGAGAACAGCACCACGCCGGTGGTGTCACGGTCCAAGCGGTTGAGCGGCTGCATGTCGGTCGCGGCAAAGCCGTCGCCCATCGCCAGCAGCAGGTCGCTGGCGTAGTCGGTGAGCGTACGCTCGCCGGTGCCATCGCCGTGGACGATCATGCCGGCAGGCTTGTCGATGGCCATGAGCCAGGCGTCGCAGTAGAGGACTTGAGGTTCTTCGTTCACGTGTAAGCCTTTCGGTTAGCTAATTCCCACAAACATGCAGCCCGAGGTCGCCCCGCGCAGGCGGGCGGCCGGCTTGCGGCCGGCTTGAGCCGCCTCGACAGCGCGACGGACGCGAGCGACGGCACGGCCAATCTCATCGGCCTCGAGCAGCGTTCCGTCCACCATGAGACGACGGACGCCGGCGTCGAGCAGCTGTGGTACCTGCGGCGTAAGGTCGATGGGGTAGGCGTCGTACAGGCGTGAGCGGCCGTGGATGTCGGTACGCACCGGCATGACCTTGCCGTCGATATTCTTGAGCGAGAGCTTGCGGGCACGCAGGCGGCAGTTGGCACAATCGTGGATGCAGCCGTTGGCAACCTGCAGAATGCAATGCTCGCTTGTCATGACGCGCGGACGGCCAAAGACGGTGATGCCCAGAGCCGCGGGCGCGGCGGCGCCGAGCGAGACAATCTCGTCGAGCGTGATCTCGGGCGAGAGCCAAAACGCGCCGGCTCCGCGCTCGGCGAGTGCCTCCATGCAGGGCGCGTTGTGCACGGGCAGGCAAGAGCGAATCTCGGCCGTGGCGCCAACCTGGGCGGCCAGGGCAAGCTCGGAGATATTGCCGACGGCGACGGTGGCCCCGGCATTGATCCAGGGATCGACGCGCTCGTGGTCGACGGCGCGGCAGACCTCGTCGAGTACGGGCACGACGCCCTGCTCAAATGCATCGGCAGGGGAGAGTCCGACAGCCTCGAGCGCGTCGGTGGTCATATAGATGCGCGTGGCGCCCTCGGCGCGAGCTGCCTCGGCGGCCTCGAGCGAGGTGACGGTAGCGCAGATCTGCGGCTCATCGCGGTAGTGCTCGGGCGCGGGGCGGGAATCATTGGTGACAGTCGCCGGTAGCTCGAGCGTGCGGGCGCGCTCCTCGTACGGTGCCAGAATGGCCTCTTCCAGCGCCTTGCAAGCGGCGGCGCGCACCTTGTGCACGGCGGAGAAGCCCATACCGCAGCCCTCATCGAGCGCCACCTCAAAGCTCGCAGCCTCAAAGGGAGAGGAACCCATGCGGCCGACGTGCTCAACCAGATCGGACGCCTCGACCGCACGGGTCTTGGCGGCCTCGACGGTAAAGCCCGTGGCCGTGGCCGTAAGCGAAGGGTCGTCGCAGCAGGTGAGCGTAACGGTAAACGGCTCGCCCAGGCGCGCCACGACGGATACATCAACAGCTCGGCGGCGCAGCACATCGTGCTTGAGCGCGGCGCTGGCAGCGTCAATAGCGCGCTGGCTTCGAATCACGCGCACGCGGCAGCCCTCGGGCATGCTACGGGGCACGCGACACTCGATAACATCGCCGGCAGCGGCATCATCGGCGGCGATGGTGGTCAGGAACTGGTCGAACTCATCGTCGTGGCGAAGCTCCAGCAGGTCGCCCTTGCCCACGGGCTCAAACAACTCAATGCGGGCGATGGCGGCGCGGCGACGGCGGTCGTCGGGCTTGAGCCCGCGCACATCGCGGTTGACCGGGCGGCTGCCGAGCACCGTGCCCACGATCTGGCCGCGGTTGTTGGAGCGCTCGTAACTCATCATCTCGTCACCCGAGGTGCCGTCTTGGTAGGCGTGCGTAAAGTCACGGTTAAAGCAGCGCTTGAGCTGGCGCTGGCGGGCGGCTTCCTCGTCCTTAGAGGTCGAAACATCGGCCAGCATATCGTCAATCTGATGACGATACACGTCGACGATGGAGTACACGTAATCGGGCGCCTTCATGCGGCCCTCGAGCTTGAGCGACGCAGCGCCAGCGTCATATAGACGGCGAACGAGCTGTGAGGTGTTGGTGTCACGCGGGCATAGCGCACGCTCGCGGCCGGCGGGGGAGAGCGTGCGACCGTTCTCGTCGATCAACTCGTAGGGCAGGCGGCAGGGCTGGGCGCACATGCCACGGTTGGCCGATCGTCCCGCCATGGCAAAGCTCGAAAGCAGGCACAGGCCCGAGTAGCAAAAGCAGATGGCGCCATGGCTAAAGACCTCAAGGTCCACATCGGGCGCGGCGTCGTGGATGGCGGCAATCTCGTCGATGGAAAGCTCGCGCGAGAGGGTCACGCGGTCGGCGCCCTGCTCGCGGCACCAAAGGGTTCCGCGGTCGTCGTGGATGTTCGCCTGGGTCGAGATATGCGTCTCGATGCCGGGCATGGTGCGTTTGACCTCAAAGAACAGGCCCCAGTCCTGGATGATGAAGGCGTCGGCGCCCAGCGTGGAGCAGCGATGGATGAGTTGCAGCGCATCGCCCATCTCGGACTGCTTGATGACGATGTTGACCGTGACGTAGACGCGCGACCCGGCCAGATGCGCGGCGCGGCAGGCTTGCTCAAAGGCCTCGTCGGTAAAGTTGGTTGCCTTGCGGCGGGCGTTGAAGCTGCCCATGCCACAGTAGATGGCGTCTGCCCCCGCGGCGAGTGCGGCGGCAAAGGGCTCGGGCCCTCCGGCGGGCGCCAAAAGCTCGGGCCTGCGGTTGGTGGTTCGACTGGCGGTTGCGGTCATATCCTGCCTTTCAAAATGCTCAGATATTCAAAAGTATAGTGGTGCCGTTGCGGCAGGCGATGCCCGTGCTCCAAGCGGGATAAAGTCTTCAGCAGCTTGGGCTGGCTGACCCCGTGGAGAACCGTTCAGCGGTTCGGGGAAACCGTTGGGCGATAAAATATTCTCGCAAGCTGATAATATTCTTGCATCAAACGGAAACCTTGAGTACTATCCCAATCAAGCGCGGTGTTCAGACCGAATTGTGCCTCCCGGTGCGAACGCCGCGCTCACGCTCTCTATTTGATCGTAAGGAGAAAAACATGAGCAAGACCGTCGTGTCTTCCGATAACGCACCCGCAGCCATCGGCCCGTATTCCCCCGGTATCCAGGCCGGCAACATGGTGTTCCTGTCCGGCCAGCTGGGCATCGACCCCGCAACCGGCAAGATGCCTGAGGGCGTCGAGGCCCAGGCCAAGCAGTCTCTCGCCAACGTCGAGGCCCTGCTGACCGCTGCCGGCGCCACCTTTGCCGATGTCGTCAAGACTACGGTCTACCTGGCCGACATCGCCGACTTCGCCGCCGTGAACGAGATCTACGCCTCCAAGTTCGAGGCCCCGTTCCCCGCGCGCAGCGCCTTCCAAGTTGCCGCCCTTCCGGCTGGCGGTCTGGTCGAGATCGAGGTCGTCGCCGCCCTCTAAGGCGTTGGCAACAACTAAACATGACATGCAAAAAGACCCTGCAGCGCGTGCGAGCTGCAGGGTCTTTTGTCAAGTGACGGATCGCTTGTGGAGCCGCGCTCCATTTTGCTCGTTAGCCCTCCTTGCGAACTTTTTGCAGGTAGCGGTAGACGCTGGGCTCCGAGATGCCCAGCGCGGTGGCGGCGCAGGCCACGGCGCCCTTGAGCATGAACACCCCGTTGCCGTTGAGGTGGCGAATGACGTCCACGCGGTCGCTCTGACCAAGCGACGCTACATCCAGCCCGCGCGCGCTCAGCAGCTCGGCAATGCTGCGGTCGATGAGCTCCTGTGTGGACTCCGAAAGGCTTTCGACCTCGATAGACGCGGGCTCTGTCCGCGTCGGCGCCGCGTCGAAGCACGCCATGAGCTGCTGCGCCATGGCGTTGATGGAACGCACGGTCGAGAGGTCGGTGTTGACGCAGAGCATACCGACGATCTCGTCATTCTCGCGGATAAAGTACGTCGCTGACTCCAACGTCTTGCCGCCGGCGCCGCGGCCCTCGTAGCCCGTAATAAACGGCAGGTCGCGATACTTGGCGTCGTGCATGATCTTGAGTGCCAGATCGGTGGCGGGGCCGCCGACCTTGCGGCCGCTCACGATGCCGTTGCGAATATCGACGATGGCGTGGTCGGGATCCGAGAAATCGTGCAGCACGATTTCGCTGTTTTTACCGAGTATCTGCTCCAGGAAATCGACCATCGGCAAAAAGCGACGTACGGTCTCGTTCACGGGCAACTCCTTTGGGTGAAATCGGAAATGTTCATAACAATTTTTTCTCATGGTAACACGCTGCCCGTCATCTCGTATATCCGCAGGTACATTGCGTAATACAGACGAGCGGTAGGAATTTGGCGGTAAACGGTCGACCAAAAGAAAAGTTAGATGTTAGTTTGACCAGACACTTTCCTGACCTGCGGAAACGCTTTGTCTCAGCTCAAGAATAGTCTGATAACAAAAAATTATTATTGAGAATGAGAATCATCTTTAATACGATATGCAACGAAGGCACAACCTCAACCCCGCACTGCGTCACAATAGAGCGTTAGATGCGAAAACAACTACTTCGAGGATTGGTGGTCAAATGACCCAGGAGACGGTTACGAACGGCACTGAAGCCCTGTTCACTCGCGAAGGCATGCCTCCCGTTAAGGAAATGATCCCGTGTGCCCTTCAGCACGTACTGGCATCGTTTGCCGGCATCATTACCCCGGCGGTCATCATGGCCGGCGTCTACGGCTTTAATAGCCAGCAGAGTACCGACATCATCCAGGTCGCGCTCATTCTTTCGGCGATCGATACGGCCCTTCAGGCCTTCGCTCCCTTCCGTCGCATCGGCGGCGGCCTGCCCATCGTCATGGGCGTTTCGTTCGCGTTCCTGCCGGCTCTGCAGGCCATGGGTGCCTCGGGCTTTAGCTTTGGTGCGCTGCTGGGCGGCGAGATCGTCGGCGGCGCCGTCGCGGTCCTCTTTGGTCTGGCCTACAGCAAGATCAAGTGGCTGTTCCCGCCCGTCGTGACCGGTACGGTCATCTTCTCCATCGGCGTTTCGCTGTATCCCACGGCCGTCAAGTATATGGCCGGCGGTATGGGTACGCCGCTGTGGGGCACTCCGCAGGCCTGGTGCGTCGCTCTTATCACCTTCGCCGTGGTCTTTGCGCTCGCCAACTTTGGCAAGGGCACGCTCAAGCTGGGCTCCGTGTTCTTTGGCATGATCGTTGGCATGATCGTCTCCATCCCCTTCGGCATGATCGACTTCTCCAGCGTCGCCACCGCTCAGGTCTTCGCCCTTCCCAAGCTCATGCCCTACGCGCTCGAGTTTGATCCCGAGGTCTGCATTACCCTCGCCGTCGTGTTCCCCATGGTTGCCATCCAGGTTATCGGTGACGTCTCCGCCGCCTGCCTGGGCTCCATCGACCGTATGCCCACCGAGCGCGAGCTCTCCGGCGCTATCGTGTCCCAGGGCCTCACCTCTATGGTCGGCGGCCTGCTGGGCGGCCTTCCCACCAGCGCCCTTGGCCAGAACGTGGGCATCATCTGCTCCAACAAGGTCGTCAACAAGTGGGTCTTTGTGATTATCGCGGCCGTCTTTGCCATCGCCGGTCTGTTCCCGCAGCTCTCTGCCGTCCTTTCCGCTATCCCGCAGCCCGTCATCGGCGGCGCGACCGTCGGCGTCTTTGGCACCATCACCATGAACGGCGTGCGCATGTTCACCCGCGAGGGCCTCACGCAGCGCACTACCACCT
>DXLV01000020.1:0-25252 GCA_019414545.1 Collinsella sp.
CTCCCATGCCATATCCTCTAGATAACTACGCGGCAACATCGCCGCCGCGCCTACAAGAGAGGAATGTCCATGACCGCACCCGCATCCAAGCTGCTCCAGCCCATTACGGTTGGCCCCCTTGAGCTCAAGAACCGCATTATGTTCCCGCCGCTGACCACCGGCTACGAGGAGCGCGACGGTTCCATCGGTGAGCGCAGCCTGGCCTTTTACGAGCGCCTGGCCCGTGGCGGCGTGAGCTACATCGTCATCGGCGACGTCGCTCCCGTCATGACCGCGAGCCCCACGCCCAAGCTGGCGACCGACGCCCAGATCCCCACGTTTAAGGCACTGGCCGACGCCGTCCACAAGCACGGCGCCAAGGTCGCGCTGCAGCTGTTCCACCCCGAGTACGACGTGCCCGGCGTCGGCCGCATGGTCATGGGTTCCATGGCTGCCGCCAAGGCCGCGCAGGAGGCCAAGGCCGCCGGCGACGAGGAGACCTTTGCCGCCAAGATGGCCGAGTCCAACGAGATCCGCAAGCAGGCCTACGCCAAACTGCACCACGACATGCAGCACTTTGTGAACGAGGCCACCGTGGAGCAACTCACCCAGATCAAGGAGGCCATCGCTGCCTCGGCCGCCCGTGCGCAGCAGGCCGGCATCGACGCCATCGAGGTTCACGGCGACCGTTTGGTGGGTTCGCTGTGCTCGGCCATCCTCAACAAGCGCACGGACGAGTACGGCGGCTCGTTCGAGAACCGCGTCCGCTACGCGCTGGAGGTTGTCGCCGCCATTAAGGAAGCCGCGCCGGAGCTGATGGTGGAGTACAAGCTCCCCGTGATCATGGAGAACCCCGACGGCACGCCGCGCGGCAAGGGCGGCCTGCAGCCCGACGAGGCCTGCGAGTTCGCCAAGCTGCTCGAGGGCGCCGGCATCGATATGATCCAGGTTGCACAGGCCAACCACACCGGCAACATGGGCGACACCATTCCGCCCATGGGCGCCATGCCCTACAACTGGACGCTGCCCGTGGCCGAGCGCGTCAAGGCCCTGGTCTCCGTGCCGGTGGCAACCGTGGGCCGTGTCGTCTCGGTCGAGGCCGGCGAGAAGATTCTGGAAGACGGCGCGGCCGACATCATCGCCTATGGTCGCTCGCTTATGTGCGACCCCGACATTGCGCTCAAGGCCGCCACGGGTGAGCCCATCCGCGAGTGCCTCAACTGCAACAAGGGTTGCGTCGATGCGATTCAAAGCCGCAAGTACATCTCGTGCGTGCTCAATGCCGAGAACGGCGACGAGGCGACCGTCGTCATTAAGCCGGGCGAGGGCGACAAGAAAATCGCCGTGGTGGGCGGCGGTATTGCCGGCCTGGAGGCCGCGCGCGTGGCGGCCAAACGCGGCTACGACGTGACCGTCTATGAGGCGAGCGATCACTTGGGCGGCCAGATTGTGCTGGCGGCCGCGCCTCCGCGCAAGGATGAGATTATGCGCTCGGTCGAGTATTACGAGAAGATTCTGCCCGGCCTGGGCGTGAAGGTTGAGCTCAACCATGCCGCTAGCCCCACGGATCTCAACGCCGCCGACGCCGCGATTGTGGCTGTGGGCGCGCACGACGTGGTCATCCCCGTTCCGGGTGCCGACTCGGACAAGGTCGTCTCGAGCTGGGACGTGCTGGCCGGCAAGGTGGAGCTCAGCGGGCGCGTTGCCGTCATTGGCGGTGGCCTGGTGGGGACCGAGACTGCCGAGTACCTGCTGCAGCACGGCTGCGAGGTGGCGATCGTCGAGATGCTCGACAAGATTGCCGCAGGCGAGTCCGAGACCATTCTGCCGCTGATTATGAGCGACTTTGCAGAGCACAACGTGGAGCAGCACGTGAAGACCCGCCTGACCGCCATTACCGACGAGGGTGTGGAAGCTGTTCGCACCACCGAGGACGGTGCCGAGGAGCCGGTGAAGATCGCCTGCGATTACGTGGTGATGGCCGTGGGCTCCAAGGCCAACGCGTTTGACCTGGATGGCGTGACGGTGCCCGTGACCTGCGTGGGCGACTGCTCGGGCGAGCGCACCGCCGACATTGCGAGCGCCATTCGCACGGCGTATCACGCGGCCAACGAGCTGTAGTTGAACATCGCGGCTAGGCGGGGCGGTAGCACGGATCCGCCTCGCCCGGCTGTGTCCCGTCGGGTGTCAACCGGTGCGGGGCCTGCAAGCGCAGCAGGCCCCGCCCCTTTTTTTTGCTCCGGTGGATGGCAATGCACAGTAATCATGAGGAGTAAGGACGTCTACTGCCTTGCCGATTACTCAAAATTATTGGGGGAGGGGTTAATAACTATATCCTCTATGCCAAAGGACATAAAGAGATGCCAATTTTGTTGACAAGCGAATGACGATTAGCTGCGAGTCAGCTACCAGCGTAAATAATCGATAAAGAAATGTCGTAAATTGGTGCCAAATGCCCAGATAACACCGCGTCTATTTTAATTAACTGCTTTGAGCAAACAGTAAAATGCTACTATCTAACTTGCACGTAAGAAAGCAGATTAACGGTTAAGGCTAAGAAGTGGCAGGTATGTCGGAAGCAACTAGGACTCGCACGCATGCGCCCGAGGTTAGGCAGCGCGCCGTCGAGATCCTCCAAGAGGGGGTCGGTCATCGCGCCCTCGCCGCGGAGCTTGGCATTCCCCAGGCCACGGCTCGTCAGTGGGCCCGCGCGTATGCCGTGGGCGGTGCCGACGCCGTTCTCAACGCCGGTTCGCATCATCACACCTATTCGTACGAAGTTAAGCTCGCCGTGGTCAAGGACCGCTTGGAAAACGGCTTAACGGTTCGCGAGGCCATGATCAAGCACAAGATTCCCAGCGAGTCTTCGGTCAAGGCTTGGTGCCGCCAGTACCGCGAGAGCGGTGAGTCCGCGCTGGTTGATAAGCCGCGCGGTCGCAAGCCGCGCGATAAAAAGGCGGAATAGCGAACGGGATGGTGCGCCCACAGGGGCGCATTTTTCTTGCCGCGCCAACTTTTTGGACCGTCGTGAGCCTACTGGAACATCCTCCAAAGTGGTTAATAAACCGCGCGCAGTGGCCCGTGCGCCCGCCGCCGCGATAGGGGGAGCGTCGCCTCTCTGCTCCAAAGCGGACAGACTCGTTACCCCGTACGCCTAAAACTCCCCAGTTGACCGAAAACCCGCCGCCGCTACTCCTCAACTGAGCTATAACGTTAAACAATTGCAGCGTTTTTGCATGGGGGAGTGATGGTATGACGCTACTGTATTTCCTTACCCTGTTTCCGCTGGTACCGGCGCTGGGCATGCTGCTCGCGCGCGGTGACCGCGCCCGCGATGCGGTAGGGCTTGTAGGCTCTGGCATCATTATGGCGGTGACGGTTGTAGTCGCCGTCATGTTTTTTGGCACGGGCCCGCAGAGCTTCGAGGTTGCCCCCGGCACCTCGCATGTGCTCTCGATCATCAGCTCCGTCATCGACGTGATCCTGTGCGCCGTCATCCTGTACAACGCGCGTAAATATAAGAGCACGCTCACCACGGTGCTCGGCGTGGTGCAGCTGGTGGGTTCGGTTGCCTTCGCTGCCATGACGCTGCCCGCGGCCGAGGTTGTCACCGCCACGCCGCTCTACCTGGATTACATGAGTGTGATCATGGTGCTTGCCGTCGGCATTGTCGGCAGCCTTATCTGCGTGTACGCCCTGGGCTACATGAAGGACTTCCAGGCCCACGACGAGCACGAGGCAGCGCTGCGCGGGCAGACCGCGCCCGACCGACGCCCGCAGTTCCTGGCGCTTATGTTCCTGTTCCTCTCGGCCATGTTCGTCATCGTGACAAGCGACAACCTTGAGTGGCTGTTCTGTGGCTGGGAAATCACCACCGTGTGCTCGTTCCTCATGATTGGCTACACGCGCACGCCCGAGGCCATAAAAAACGCTTTCACCCAGATCATCCTCAACATGCTGGGCGGCATCGCGTTTTTGGCCGGACTCATGTACCTGCACGTTAACGGCATGCCGCTGACCATCTCGGGCATGATCGAGCTTTCCAGCGCCGGAACCGCGCAATCCGCGCTGCTGGTGATGCCGGTCCTGTTGCTGTCGCTTGCCGCGCTCACCAAGGCCGCGCAGATGCCGTTCCACACTTGGCTGTTGGGTGCCATGGTTGCCCCCACGCCCACGAGCGCCCTGCTGCACTCGTCCACCATGGTCAAAGCCGGCGTGTTCCTGATGGTCAAGCTGAGCCCACTCTATGCCATCTACCCCGTGACCGGCTTTATGGTCACGAGTGTGGGTGCCATCACGTTTTTGCTCGCTGCACTCATGGCCATCTCGCAGAGCAACGCCAAACGCGTGCTCGCGTACTCCACCATTTCCAACTTGGGCCTCATCAGTGCCTGCTTGGGTGTCGGCGCGCCCGAGGCCGTATGGGCGGCCATCTTCCTGATCTTGTTCCACACGGTGGCCAAGTCGCTGCTGTTCCTGTGCGTGGGCACGGCCGAGCATCATATCGGCAGCCGCAATATCGAGGACATGGACGGCATGTTCAGCCGCATGCCGCACCTGACGCGTCTGATGATGCTGGGCATTATGGGCATGTTTGTGGCGCCGTTTGGCATGCTCGTGTCCAAGTGGGGCGCCCTGGTGGCGTTTGCGCAGACCGGCAACGTGCTCATGATCATGGTGCTTGCCTTTGGCTCGGCCGCGACGTTTTACTTCTGGGGCAAGTGGCTTGCCAAGCTTTCGGGCGTCGACCCCACGGCTCAAAACGTTGAGGTCAATGTCCATAAGACCGAATGGATGGCCCTCAACACCATCGCCGCGCTGCTGATTCTGTGCTGCGTGGCGTTTCCGGTTATCTCGAGCGGTCTGGTGTCGCCTTACTTGGCCATGGTGTTTGGCCGCGTGCCGTACGTTATTGGCAAGGACGCCATGTATCTGATGGTGGTTATCGTGGCTTTTATCGCCGTGGTGCTGCTGACGTCATTCCGCGTGAGCAACAAACCGCACGTCAACGTGTACCTTTCGGGCGTGGGAACCGACAAATATCGCCATTTCCGCGGCTCGATGGGACACGAGGTGAAGGCCGAAAAGCGCAATTGGTACTCGGAGGACGCCCTTGGCGAGAAGCGTATTGGCCCCGCGGGTAGCGTCGTATGCTGCAGCATTATCTTGTTTGCGCTGCTGTGTTGCGCATGGATTGGGCCCGAGCGGCTTGCCATGAGCGCGCCCTCGGTGCTGCGCGGCAAGTATTTCGAAGGTTCGGGCGTCGTGGGCATCTTTATTGGCACCGTGGCGTTTGCCTTGCTGGCGCCGCTTGCGGGCGGCTTGATCGACGGCATCGACCGCAAACTTTCGGCTCGCATGCAGGGCCGCGTGGGCCCGCGCCTGCTGCAGCCCTTCTACGACGTTGCCAAGCTGCTGCGCAAGGCCCCTGCCAGCGTAAACACCATGGACGATACCTATATGGCGTGCGCGCTCATCTTTACCGTCGTGGGCGGCGGCATCTTTGTGTCGGGCTCCAACACGCTGCTGTGCGCTTTTATGGTTACGCTCGCCGCGATCTTTGTGGTGCTGGCGTCCGCCTCGACGCAAAGCCCGTTTGCCCAGGTCGGTGCCGACCGCGAGTTGCTGCAGGTCATGAGCTACGAGCCCGCCGTTCTGCTGATGAGCGTGGGCCTGTACCTTGCCACCGATAGCTTTGATTCCATCGCCGTGACCGGACAGTCGGCGCCCATCATCGTGTACAGCGCGCCCATTTTCTTGGCGCTGCTTGCGGTGCTCACCATCAAGCTACGCAAGTCGCCGTTCGACCTTTCGTACTCGCATCACGCGCATCAGGAGATTGTCCAGGGCGTCGCCACCGAGATGAGCGGCGGCACGCTGGCCAAGATGACCCTTATGCACTGGTGTGAGACCGTGCTGTTTTTGATGTGGGTGGGCATGTTCTTTGTTTGGGACAACCCGGTGAGCTGGGTCGTAGCCCTGGTCGTGATGGCCGCGACGTATTTTGTCGAGGTGCTGATCGACAACACCTTCGCACGCAGCACCTGGCGCAGCTGCTTTAGGCTCGGCTGGGGCGTGGCGCTGGTGTTTGGCCTGCTCAACCTTATGCCCATCCTCGTCGACGTGTTTATTTAGGAGGCGGCATCCATGGATCAAAAAATGTCGCGCTCGCCGTGGGTTATTCATTACGACGGCTCGAGCTGCAACGGATGCGATATCGAGGTGCTGGCCTCGCTCACGCCGCTGTTCGATGCGGAGCGCTTTGGCGTGGTCAACACCGGCAACCCCAAGCATGCGGATATCTTTTTGGTGACGGGGTCGGTCAATGCCCAGAACCTGCCCGTCGTGCGTCAGATTTACAACCAGATGCTCGAGCCCAAGTGCGTGGTGGCCTGCGGTATCTGCGCATGCTCGGGCGGCGTATTCCGCGATGCCTACAACGTGATCGGCGGCGTGGACCGCGCGATTCCCGTGGACGTGTACGCGCCCGGGTGCGCCATTCGCCCCGAGACGGTGATCGATGCCATCGTGGAGGCGTGCGGCATCCTGGACCAGAAGGAGACCGTGTTGCGCGCCGGTGGCGATCCGCTCACCGTGGGCGGTGCCGCTACCTGGGACGGTGGCGTTGAGCTGGGCGAGGACGGGTTTGTGGCTGCGGGGGCCGGGACTGACGGTGCCGGTGACGCGCCTGCCGGGAAGCCTGCTGCGCCCGCCGCTGGCGACGCACCTGCTGAGACGCCCGCCGCTGCAAAGGAGGCCGAGTAATGCAAAAGGCTATCTATACCACCGTCGGGATCGACAAGCTCCTGTCGCATGTCCAGGCGCTCAAGGGCGTCGGCGCGCGCTTTGTGCAAATGCATGCCGAGCGCAACGTCGACGACGGCTCGTATCGCTTGGTCTATACGTTTATCAACGTCCGTGCTGCTCAGGAGCATATTGCGCAGGACGGCAGCTATGCGATCGAGAACCTGGTGGTCGAGGGCATCGACCAGTACCAGGAGATTCCGTCCATCAGCTCGTATTACCCCGCGGTGTTCCCGTTTGAAAATGAGGCCCACGACCTGTTTGGTCTTGCCATCACCGACATGCAGATCGACTTTAAGGGCTTTTTCTACCAGGTCTCGACTGCCGAGCCCATGAGCGTCATCACGCCCGAGGTGAAGGCTGCGCGCGAGAAGGCCATGAAAGTCCGCGCGGCCGCCGAGGCCAAGGCGCGCAAGGCCGCGGCCGAGAAGGCCGCCGCGGCTGCGGCTGCTGCGGGGGAGGGTGCCGCGGGTGCCGGCGATGCTGCGGGCACTGCCGCTGCTCAGCCCGCTGCTGCTGCCGGCTCCGATGCCCAGCATGACGATGCCGCTGCGAAGGCCGCGCTCAAGGCCGCCGAGATGGAGGCAAAGCTCGCCGCCATGGATCCCGAGAAAGCGGCCAAGGTCCGTGCGGCGCTTGCCGCCAAGGCCGCCCGCGACAAGCAGAAAAAGGAGGCGTAAGGTCCATGGCTCATCGCTCCGTAATTCCGTTTGGCCCGCAGCACCCGGTGCTGCCCGAGCCGCTTCATCTGGACCTGGTGATCGAGGACGACCGCGTCATCGAGGCACTTCCGCAGATCGGCTTTGTGCACCGCGGACTCGAGAAGCTCACCGAAAAGCGCGACATGCACCAGTTTGGCTACATCGCCGAGCGCATCTGCGGCATTTGCGCCGTGGGCCACAGCTACGGCTATGCCAGCGCCTGCGAGCGCATGCTCGACATCGAGGTGCCCGGCCGCGTGCAGTATATCCGCACTATTTTGCACGAGCTTTCGCGCATCCACTCGCACCTGCTGTGGCTGGGCCTGCTCGCCGATGCCTTTGGCTTCGAGGCGCTGTTCTATCGGTCGTGGACCCTGCGCGAGCAGATTCTCAAGATCTTTGAGCGCACGTGCGGCGGGCGTGTGATTCTGTCGATTAACGAGATCGGCGGCCTTAAGCACGATATCGAGGACTCCGAGCTGGCGGGCATTGTCCAGACGCTCGACGCCATGCGCCCCGACTACGAGGCCCTGGTGCATACGTTTTTGGACGACGACAGCTGCGGCGAGCGTCTGCATGGCGTGGGCGTGATCAGCAAGAAGGACGCGCTGGAGCTTTCGATGGTCGGCCCGTTTGGGCGCGCCTCGGGCGTGGACTATGACGTGCGCATGTTTGGCGACGGCGCCTATGCGGATCTGGCTGCGTTTGAGCCAATTGTCGCTACCGATGGCGACTGCTATGCCCGCTGCCAGGTGCGTTGCGCCGAGGTCACGCAGGCTATGGACATCATCAAGGAGCTTGTGGGCAAGATTCCGCACGACGGTATCGGTGGGCGCACCAAGCTTACGCCAGCCGACGGCGCGCGCGGCGAGGTTGTGATTGAGCAGCCGCGCGGCGAGGCGTATTACTATGTGCGCGGCAACGGCACCAAGAACTTGGACCGTTTTCGCGTGCGCACGCCGACGTCGCAAAATCTGGCGGGTCTGACGCATGCGCTGCAGGGCGTGCTCATTGCCAACGTGCCCATGATTATCCTGACCATCGACCCCTGCATTAGCTGCACGGAAAGGTAGGCACGGCATGAGTTTGCTGACATTTGCCAAGACGGCCTTGGGTTCTATGGTCAAGCAGCCGGTAACGGTGCGCTATCCGCAGGAGAAGCTCGCGGCACCCGAGCGCCTGCGCGGGCATATCGTCAACGATATGGACGTGTGCATCTGCTGCGGCATGTGCGCGCGCCGTTGCCCGGCGGGTGCACTTGCGGTCGATCGCAAGGGCGGAACGTGGTCGATTGACCCGTATGCCTGCGTGGTGTGCGGTGAGTGCATCGAGAGCTGCCCCAAGCACTGCCTGACTATGGACACCGCCCGCACTCCAGTCGCAGCGGACAAGACTCCCACAGTAGAAACCAAACCGGAATAGCGCTGGAATAGAACTGGAATAGGGGCCGGTGGGGCAAAAATGCCCCACCGGCCCCGCGCGTGAACGCGTGTGCGGGCCGCCACGCGACCCGTCCAGCCCGAAAATGACCCGCCTGCCACGAAATGGGCCCATTTACTACTTTTGGGCGCCAATCCCCAACCACGGCAAAAAATGTGAAAACAAAACCGCAGGTAGAACGCCTGCGGTTTTCCGGAAAACGGGGGTATGGTCGGGGGTATCGAGTCAAACGTAGTAGATGGGCAGGTTTCGTGGCGAGCGGTTCCAGCTGATCCCTTGGGAACGGAGGAAAACGGATCATTTTGGTCTCGCGAGGCTTGCGGAGGCGCTCGTGCAGGGCCGCCCGAACAAAACTATGCCGGTTTACTACGATGAACTCGACATTCCCGACCATGACTGCATTTTTCTAAATATCGCAAGCGTTCTACCTGCGGTTTTGGAAGCGCGCAATTTGCCGTGGTCGAAGGTGGGCGATTCATCGTAGTAAACCGACATAGTTTTGAAATGGCATTAAATCGATAGCAGCCATTTTGCTATGCCGGGGTGGTCGGTTGTTGGGTAATTACCCTCGCAGGTAGGCGATGGCGATCTGCGTGCGGTTGCGTAGGCCCATTTTGGCAAGGATCGAGCTGATGTGGTTGCGCACCGTGCCTTCGCCCATGTAAGCGGCGGCGGCAATCTCCTTGTTATCGAGGCCGCGGGCGATGAGCTCGGCGACTTCGAACTCACGGTCGGTCAGGCTGGCAAAGGCGGCGGGTCGGCGAGGCGTGCTGGCATCGGCGCCTGTCCCGTCAAAATCGATGTCCTCGATCGCCTTGCCCTCGAGCACGCGTTTGCCGTCCATGACCTGCGCCAACGCCGGTGGAATAGCGGCGACATCGGTTTTGATCAGGTAGCCGCGGGCGCCCAGCTTGAGCGCCGACACAATGTACTCGTCATCCGAGAATGTTGTCAGAAACACCACGCGCGCCGCAGGGTCGCGCTCGAGGATCTCGCGCGCCGCCGATAGGCCGTCGCGTCCCGGCATCTGAATGTCGAGCAGTGCAATATCGGGTGCGTGTTCGGCATAGAGCGAAACCGCGTCGTTGCCGTTGGCGCCGGTGCCCACTACCTCGATCTGCGGCTGGGCGCCCAGGATAATCTTGAGCGAATCGACCACTAGGCGGTCGTCGTCGACAACAATGAGCCTCATCGGGCCTCATCTCCTTGCTGTTTGGGGACGGTGGCAAACACGCGCCAGCCGCCGACGCCGGCGCGCGGGCCGGCGGTGAAGGTGCCGCCAAGCGCCTCGACGCGCTCGCGCATGGAGCCGAGCCCCATGCCCTCGGCGGCGCCGCGACCGCCCGTCTGGGTCCCGCCCATGCCATCGTCGGTAACGATGAGCTGGTAAAACGATGGATGCTCCATGCATCGCACAGCAACGTTTTGCGCGCGGGCGTGGCGCATGGTGTTGGATAGCGCCTCGCGCAGGACCGCCGCAAAGCAGTTGGCGACGTTTGCGGGCGCATGTTCGGTCATAACTTCAAGCTCAATCTGCGGGCCGCCGTCCGAGCGTGCGCCTTCAACAATGCGTTCGAGCTGCACGGAAAGATCGACGGCGTTGTCGTTGAGCGCGTGGACGCTGGTGCGCACAAGCTGGAGCGCCTCGTCAACGGTGTGCTTGACGTCGGCGAAATCGGCGGCGACGCCGGGTTCATCGGCGTGGACTATGCACAGGGCCTCGGTCTGCAGCGAGGTACGCGTGAGCTGGTGCCCGACGTTATCGTGGATCTCGCGCGCGATGCGGGCGCGTTCGGCGAGCGTCGCGAGCTCGACTTCGTAGTCCTGGCGATCGGCAAGATCGCGGTTGCGCGCTTCGAGCGCGAGGGCTCGTTCCTGCAGCTCGTCGCGGGTGCGGCGCATGCGCTGCTGCTCGCGTTCCAACTGGGCGGTGCGCAGCGATAGCAAGGTAGCGGCAACCGAAAGGATGGCAGTCAGCAGGAGCGTTCGGGCGGTGAGCGCGTCGGTGCGAAGGTCCGCGACAAGCGCAAAGACAAAGGTGGCGCCAATGCCCAGCGCGGCCCAGGCGTGCTCACGGCGCACCCGCCGCGCGATGTCATAGAGGGCGAGAGGCGCAAACGGCACAAACGGCGGCACGAAGACAGCCGCGATGATGTAAGCGCAGCTCGCGGTCTCGCTCGCGCGCCGGGCGCTTTTCCCCTGCGCGAGCTCAGCCAGCGAGGTGGCAATAACGCCAAGGCAAAACGCCGCGACCAGGCGAGCGTCCACAGCAAGGCCCAGAGCGGCTGCGATACAGCACGCCAGCACAATCGATTTGTCGAAAAGCCTGTTCATACGGGTATTGTACGCGAAGCCGCGCGTGGTGGAGGGGCCGCTCGGGGCAACCGTGACATTCCTCCCGCGCGGCAAATCGGCGTCGATCGCTCGCGCGAGCGGGGGTTTCGCCTCCGCCCCCCTCACTCGTGACAAAGCTCACTGGTGCGCGCCGCCCGCTCCTGCGATGATGAAATCGTACCGGGCCACGACCAACAGAAGGGCCGCCTCATGACAGACATCGTCCATGTCGAAAACCTCGTCAAGCGCTATGACGATCTTATTGCGCTCGACCACTTTAACCTGAGCATCGCCCCCGGCGAGATCTTTGGCCTGCTGGGCCCCAACGGCTCGGGCAAGACCACGTCCATCAACTGTATCCTGCAGCTGCTCGCCTACGACAAAGGCACCATCGAGCTGTTCGGCGAGCCCATGACGCCCGCCCGCTACGACCTCAAGCGCCGCATCGGCGTGGTGCCGCAGCAGGTGGCGGTGTTTGACGAGCTCACGGTGCGCGAGAACATCGACTATTTCTGCAGCCTCTACGTTAACGACCGCAAGCGCCGCCGCGCGCTGGTGGACGAGGCGATCGACTTTGTCGGGCTGGGCGACTTTACCAAGTTTCGTCCCGGCAAGCTTTCGGGCGGACTGGCGCGCCGCCTCAACATTGCCTGCGGCATCGCACACAAGCCCGAGCTCATCTTCTTTGACGAGCCCACGGTGGCGGTCGACCCCCAGAGCCGCAACGCCATCCTGGAGGGCATCTGCCGCCTGCGCGACGAGGGCGCTACGGTGGTGTATACCAGCCATTACATGGAGGAGGTCGAGCAGATCTGCAGCCGCATCATGATCATGGACGGCGGCCGCGTGCTGGCGCAGGGCACCAACGACGAGCTTAAGCGCATGATCCAGATGGGCGAGCGCGTGACTGTTGAGGTCGGTGCCGTCGAGGCCGCCACGGTCGAGCGACTGCGCGCCCTCGAGCACGTGCTTTCGGTCGAGCTGTCCGGCGGCGAGCTCGTCTGCACCTGCGAGGCGAGCCCGCACAATCTGGTCGACATCCTCGACACGCTGCGTGCTGCCGACGTGGCGCTCGGCCGCGTGTGGAGCGAGCCGCCGACTCTCAACGACGTGTTCCTCGAGATCACCGGCCGCGAGCTGCGCGACTAGGGGGCGGCCATGTTCAACACCATCATCACCACGCTCAAGACGCTATTGCGTCGACCGAGTACATGGGTTTGGGGCGCGATCTTTCCCATTGCGCTTTCAACGATGTTCATGTTTATGTTTGCGAACCTCAGCTCCGACGGCAAGGTCGACCCGGTGCCGGTGGCCGTCGTAGCGGATGGGGCCTGGGACGTCTCGACCTTTAAGGACGTGGCGACCTCGCTTGCCAAGGAGAGTGACGATCAACTGCTCGAGATCAACGAGTGCGAGGATGTGGACGCCGCGAACCGTGCACTCAAGGCCGGCGAAGTCGCGGGCATCTACACAGTCGATGCCGCGGGCACGCCCAAGCTCACGCTGCTTTCGAGCTATGACAGCTCGCGTGCGTCGACGGTGCTCACCGACCGCAGCATCCTTGAGACGGTGGCAAGCTCGTATACGCAAAATGCCGAGCTCATGTCCCAGATTGCCCAAGACAACCCGGCGGCGCTCGCCGACCCGGAGGCGGTTGCGCGCGCCCTGTCGCTCGAGGGCGGAACCCGCCGCGTGAGCCTGACGCGCACCACGCCCGATGGCACGGTCATCTACTATTACGCGCTTTTTGGCCTGGTCGCGATGATGTCTGCCGAGTTTGCCGCTTTGAGCGTCGTCGATTTGCAGCCCAATCTGTCGGGCCTTGGTGCGCGCCGCTGCGTGGGCGGCCTTTCCAAGACGGCGTCGCTGGCCGGTATCTTTGTCGGCTCGTGGCTGGTTTCCTTTGTCTCGATGGCGGTCGCGATTGGCTACGTGCGCCTAGTCGTTGGCGTCGACTTTGGCGGGCGCGAGGGGCTGTGTCTGGTGGGCGGTGCTGCATCCGCGCTTGCCGCCACGGGCCTGGGGCTCTTTGTGGGCACGCTTCCCGTTAAGGGCGGCAAGGCGTCCAAGTCCGGTATCCTCACGGGCTTTGCCACCACGTGCGCCCTGTTCGCCGGCCTCTACGGCGAGCCGGCGATGGCGCTTGCCGACGACGTCGCCCGCGCCTTCCCGGCCGAGTGCTGGCTCAACCCCGTCAAGCTCATCTGCGATATGTTCAATCGCCTATATTTCTTTGAGGACCTGGGGCCCTTCGCCGTCCGCGCCGGCGCGCTCGTCCTGATGACCCTGGTGTTTGTCGTCGCCGCTACGCTGATCTTTGGAAGGAGCCGCTATGAGCACCTTTAAGACCGCGCTTCGCATGGCGCTGGCACACCCGTTATACCTGCTCATCTATACGGTGTTCATCTCGCTCATGGGCGTATTCATCGCGGCTTCGGTGAGCTGGAACTCGTCGCAGCTTACCGAGTACAAGCCCTACGACACCAACGTGATCGTGGTCGACCGCGACAATAGCGACCTTTCGCGGGCGCTTACCAAGCACCTAGGCTCACGCTTTGACCTGGTCACGGGCGTTGGTGACGACACGTACGACCTTGCGGACGCGCTCTCCAAGAGCAACATTGCCAAGGGCAGCGCCGATTGCGTGTTCTTTATCCCGGAGGGGTTTGAGGACGATCTTGTTGCAGCCGCCCGTGCGGGGGAAGACCTGCCCAAGCTCGATGTGACGTACGGCTCCGGCACCATGGCGGCGGCGCTCTCGTCTGCCGAGGCCTCGCGGTGGATCTCGCTTGCGGGCGCTGCGGCCGCACTTGAGCCAGCTGCTTCCGACGGCGATGTCGCCAAGGCCGCCGAGCATGCTGCCGCAAAGCGTGCGGAGGTCCAGATCGAGCAGGTCAAGGTTGACTCGACTGCCGCCGCCACGCTCGAGTCGTACTTCAACTTTGGCGCGTATGCGATCATCTCGTCGGTCATCGTGTCGGTGGGGCTGGTGTTCTCGGGCATGAACGAGCCCGAGCGCGTGCGCCGCATGGAGGCCGGTCCGCTCTCCGAGCGCCAGCGTTCGCTTGCCGTGTTCGCGGCCGCCGCCGTGCTCACTGTCTGTATCTGGTTTGTGTCGAGCATGATGGGCGTCGTGGGCTTTGCCGGCGCGGTCGCCGAGGTCGGCGTGGGCCGTGTGTGCCTGGCGCTGGCGGCAACGTTTGCCCTGGCGTGCACGCCGCTGGCCGTTGGCTTTGCCCTTTCGAGCCTGGGCGCGCGCGAAGAGCTACTCAACGGTGTGGGCAACCTGCTTGGCTTGCTCATGACGTTTTTGGGCGGCGCCTGGATGCCGCTTTCGATGATGGGCTCGGCCGTGCAGACGGTGGCGCACTTTGTACCGACGTTTTGGGTGAACGACGCGATCGGCAAGGCGCTTGCCTCTGATTTGACGTCTACCGTGCTGGGCGACATCGCCTGCGACCTGGGCGTCACGGTGCTCTTTGCCGCTGCCATCGCCGCCGTAGGCCTGGCTCTCGCACACGCCAAATCCCGCGCCTAGCCACCTAGTCATTGGGGACAGTCTTTGCCGATTCGCCGGCAGGGCTGGCAGGGACTGTCCCAATATGTCGGCGCTTGGGGACCACTCATTGGGGACAGACTTAAATGAGCGATTTCACTCATTTAAGTCTGTCCCCAATGAGTAGGTTGGAAAATAGTTCGCGCACGTCGCTTAAAAATAGTTTACCCTGGTTTACTATTAGCCTAGAAAAGTAGCAGAAGGCTAACAACGGGGGATAGCATGGCGACAAAGCGTGCCTACGTCCAGGTCAACGGGCTCAAGAAACACTACGGCGACGGTGATGCGCGCCTGACGGTGCTCGACGGTATCGATACGTCCATCAACCGCGGCGAAATCTGCGTCATGCTGGGGCCCTCGGGCTCGGGCAAATCGACGTTCCTCAATCTCATCGGCGGCCTAGAGGATGCCGACGGCGGCTCCATCATGGTGGACGGCTGCGACCTCACCGTGCTCAAGCCTGCCGATCTGGGCGAGTACCGCCGCCGCGAGCTGGGCTTTGTCTTCCAGTTCTACAACCTGGTGCCCGACCTTACTATCAAGGAAAACATCGAGGTCACGGCGCACCTGTCCAAAAAACCGCTCAACATCGACGACCTCCTACGCTCGCTGGGCCTTTACGAACACCGCAACAAATTCCCGCGTCAGGTCTCGGGCGGCCAGCAGCAGCGCTGCGCCATCGGTCGTGCGCTCGTCAAAAACCCGGGCCTGCTGCTGTGCGACGAGCCCACGGGCGCGCTCGACTACAAGACATCCAAGGAAATCTTGCAGCTCATGGAGGACGTCAACCGCACTTACGGCTGCACCATCATCATTGTCACCCACAATGCCGCCATCGCGCGCATGGCAAATCGCGTGCTGCGCCTGCGCGACGGGCGCATCGTCGAGGACGAGCTCAACGAGTCGCCCGTCGCGGCCGCCGAGCTCGATTGGTAGGCGGCGCCATGACACCTCTCGCAAAACGTCTCCCGCGCGAGCTGCGCCGCAATATCGGCAAGTACCTGGGCATCTTTTTGCTTATGTGCGGAAGCATCGCCCTCACGTCGGGCTTTTTGCTCGCGGCGCATTCCATCGGCTGCCTCATTGACGACATGCGCGACGACTACACGATTGAGGACGGCCGCGTGACTACCTCCTTCGAGGCCACCAAAGATCAGCTCAAGGCTGCCGAAGACGCGGCTGAGGACGTCGGCGGCGTTACGTTCTACAAGAATTTCTCCATCGACGCCATCATCAAAAAGGCGGCTGGCGACGACGGCACCAAGCGCACCCTGCGCACCTACGCGCATCGCACCAAGGTTGACATTGCGTCCTACTGCGAAGGCAGGCAGCCCAAGACGGACGATGAGGTGGCAATCGACCGTGTCTTCGCCACCAACAACGACCTCGCCGTGGGTGATAAGGTCGAGCTTGAGGGCCGCACCTACACCATCTGCGGCATCATGACCCAGCCCGATAGCCAGGCGCTGTTCCTCGACAATTCGGACTTTACGGTGAACACCATCACGTACGGCGTGGCCGAGGTCACCGACGCCGGCTTTGCCGCGCTTGAGGACGCCGGCGGCGCGCCTGCCTACACCTACTCCTTTACCTTTACCGATCGCGACCTCCCCACCGCGGATCGCATCGATGCGGAGCAGGATATGGTCGAGGCGCTGACCGATGCCGATGCGCGCGTGGACGATCTGATCGATGCCGATTCCAATCAGGGCATTGGCTATGCGCGCGACGACGTGGACGGCGACTCCATGATGTGGATGACGTTGCTCGACATCATCATCGTGATCATGGCGTTTGTCTTTGTGGTGCTCACCGACGCCACCATCGAGGAGGAGAGCGCCATCATCGGCACGCTGCTCGCCAGCGGCTATCGCCGCCGCGAGATCGTGCTGCACTACCTCGCGCTTCCCGCCATCGTGGGCGTGCTCGCGGCGCTTTTGGGCACCGCGCTCGGCGTCGCGTTCTTTACCGAGCCCATGCGCGGCCTCTATTACGGTTCGTATAGCCTGCCTCCCTTCCAGGTGTACTGGAGCTGGGAGATCTTCGTGAAGTGCGCCGTGGTTCCCGCCGCCGCGCTCATCCTCATTACGCTGGTGGGCCTGCTCCGCAAGATGGGCAAGACGCCGTTGCAGTTCCTTCGTCACGAGGCGAGCGGTAAGTCGGGTACCAAGCGCGGTCTGCAGCTGCCGGAACGCATGGGCTTTGTCTCCCGCTTCCGTCTGCGCGTTATCCTGCGCAACCTGGGCAACTTCGCCACGCTCTTCGTGGGCATTGCGTTTGCGTCGCTGCTACTGCTCTTTGGCCTGGCGATTCTGCCCACGATGACGCACTATGCGGACAACCTGGAGACGAGCCTGGTCGCCGAGCACCAGTACACACTCAAGGCTCCGCTAGAGCTCGAGGGCACTGCCGAGGAGCGCGAGCAATGGTCGGCACTCGAGCGCTTGCAGTCGGTTGACGGCGCGCTGCTTTCTGCCGCTCAGGATGCCGATGACGAGCTTGACGACGCGGCCGATGCCGCGCAGACGGCAGCCGATGCCGCGACCGCATCTCCGTCTGCCGAGAGCCTGACTGCAGCGCAGGATGCGCTTGCTAAGGTCAAGGACAAGAAGGATGCGCTCTACGCACGCCTCGACGATCTTGCCGATGCCCTCGGCTGCGACCGCGATGAGGCTATCGACCTGATCGACAAGGCCTCTAAGATCGACACTGACAACGACGATATCCACCCGGTCAATACGACCGACAACGGCGCGGGCGCAATCGCGCAGGCCGAGAAATACGCCGTTTACCAGCTGCAATACGACCGTGGCGATGGTAATGGCGAGGAGACGATTTCCGTCTACGGCATTTCATCCGATTCGCGTTATTGGAAAGACCTCGACGTCGGCGATGGGCGCGTCGTCTTTGGCGGCGGTCTGCTCGATAAGTTTGGCTGGAGCGAGGGTCAGAAGGTCACGCTCAGCGACAAGTACGAGGGCGAGCATTATTCCCTTGAGTACGCGGGCAAGGACTGTGCCTGGGGCTCCAAGTCGGACATGAATATCTATATGAGTATCGACGACTTTAACGAGCTGTTCGACAACGACGCCGCCTACTTTAACGGCTATGTGAGCGACGAGAAGCTCGACCTCGATGCTCGTTACTTTGCCGGCGACACCACGCCCGACGACATGCGCGCCGTGGGCGACCAGTTCATCGGCATGATGAGCAAAATGATCGGAATGATGATCGGGCTCGCGGTGTTTATCTTCCTGCTGTTTATGTACCTGCTGACCAAAGCGGTGATCGACCACAGCGCCCGTTCGATCAGCTACATGAAAGTCTTTGGCTATCGCGATAGTGAGATCTCGCATCTGTACATCCGCTCGATCACGCTGTGCGTGGCGGCGTCGCTCGTGCTGAGCCTGCCGGTCATTATTGGCTCGCTCACGGCCATCTTCCGCTCGATGCTGCTCGCCTACAACGGCAATATCGAGATCTACGTGCCCGCTTGGTCCATGGCTGCATGCGTCGGCATCGGCTTTGCGACCTACCTGGTCGTGGCGCTGCTACACACGCGCTCCATCAAGCGCGTCAGCCTGGCCGAAGCCCTCAAGGTGCAGGAGTAGTCATCGGGGACAGTCTTTGCCGATTCGCCGGCCGGGCGGCAAGCACTCATTTAAGTCTGTCCCCAATGAGTGGCTGTGCTTGACTTCGACCCTACTTTAACGGGTACCATCCTCTATGTCTGTAACGCCATATAGACCGAGGGGAAATATCTATGACCACAACTGCACCCGTCGCACCAGCAAAGGTGTACTTCACCAACCTGCGCACGCATGCTCGCGAGAGCCAGCTCGACAAGCTCAAGCGCCTCATCCGTCGCGCCGGCATTGAGCAGATTGACTTTGAGAACAAGTTCGTCGCCATCAAGATTCACTTTGGCGAGCTGGGCAATCTGAGCTTTTTGCGCCCCAACTACGCCCGCGCCGTCGCGGATGTCGTCAAGGAGCTGGGCGGCAAGCCCTTCCTCACCGACTGCAACACGCTCTACGTCGGTAGCCGCAAAAACGCGCTCGAGCACATCGACACCGCCTACCAGAACGGCTTTACCCCGTACGCCACGGGCTGCCAGATCATCATCGCCGACGGCCTCAAGGGCACCGACGAGGCGCTCGTCCCGGTCGAGGGCGGTGAGTACGTGCGCGAGGCCAAGATCGGCCAGGCGCTCATGGATGCCGACATCGTGATCAGCCTCACGCACTTTAAGGGTCATGAGCAGGCTGGCTTTGGCGGCGCCATGAAGAACCTGGGCATGGGCGGCGGCAGCCGTGCCGGCAAGATGGAGCAGCATGCTGCCGGCAAGCCAAGCGTCGCGACCGAGCGCTGCGTTGGCTGCCGTGCCTGCGAAAAGATCTGCGCGCACAACGCCATCTCGTTCGACGGCACCCGCGAGCGCGAGCTGGCGAGTGGCAAGACCGTCGAGGTGCACGTGGCCGCCATCGACCACGACCGCTGCCTGGGCTGCGGCCGCTGCATCGGCGTGTGCAACCAGGATGCCATCAATCCCGACTATGATGCCGCGGCCGACGTGCTCAACTGCAAGATTGCCGAGTACACCAAGGCCATCGTCGAGGGCCGCCCGAGCTTCCACATCTCGCTCGCCATGGACATCAGCCCCAACTGCGACTGCCACGCCGAGAACGACACGCCCATCGTCAACGACATCGGCATGTTCGCGAGCTTCGACCCGGTCGCCATCGACCAGGCCTGCGCCGATGCCGTCATGGCATCCGAGCCGCTGCCCAACACCGTGCTCACCGACAGCGCGGCCAAGATGGAGCACGACCACGAGCATCTGGAGGGCGAGCAGGCCAAGGACCCCTTCTGCATCACACATCCCGACACCGACTGGCGCTCCTGCATCGCACACGCCGAGAAGATCGGCCTGGGCACGAGCGAGTATGAGCTCATCGAGGTCAAGTAGCACCTAGCTATTGAACATATCAAGTGACTTTGTGGCGTAAGTCGAGCAAAAGCCGCCCGCGAGCACAGCGCTCGCGGGCGGCTTTTCGGAAGTGCTAGGGCGTCAGATAGATCAGTAAACCGTACTATTTGCCTAAAAATTCTCGTCGAGGAAGTCGTCGACCGTATTCCAGTAGAGCTCGGGGTCAACTTGCGCACTCTTGGCATGGGTGGCGCCATGGATGGTGAGCTTTTGCTTGACCTTGCTGGCGCACGCGTCGTAGTTTTGGTCGAGCATGTCGTACGGCACAAAGGTGTCCTGGTCGCCGTGGATAAACAGCATGGGAACCGTCGCGTGTTTGAGTTGCTCCACGCTGCTCGCCGTATGAAAGTCGTAGCCTGCGCGCACGTTGCACACCAGGTTCGCCACATCGAGCAAGGGGAAGCTGGGCAGGCCGAACACGTCCTTGAGCTGTAGGGAAAACTCGTCCCAGACGCGTGTGTAGCCGCAATCCTCGATGATGCACCTAACATTAGAGGGCAACGTTTCCCCCGCGACGTCCATGGCGGTTGCCGCACCCATCGACTCGCCAAAGACCAGGATGCGCGCCTCGGGGTCAGCCTGAACGATTCGCTCGATCCATGCGACGATGTCGAGGCGCTCGGGCCAGCCCATGCCGATATAGTCGCCGCCGGAACGCTCGTGGGCGCGGGCGGCAGGCGCGAGCACGTTCATGCCGCGGTCGTGGAAGCGCTTGACATATCGGGCCATGCCGATGGGCTCATCGGTGTATCCGTGTAGGCAGACAGCGTAATCGTGGGTGTTCTCCGAGGCGGCGAAATACCAAGCGGCGAGCTCGGTTCCGTCATCTGCGGTGAGGCTGCTGCTCTTGCGGTTTTCCTTAAACCATGCCCGCGCCTCGGTGTCCTCGGCATCCGGCTGCTCACCTTCTTTGTCGTTCTTGCTATCCTGCATCATCTTCATGGTGTACGGCGCTTGGGGGTTCAGGGCAAAGTCAAACAAAAAGTTGCCGGCAAATCCAAGCAGCGCGACGACGAGCACCAACGCAACAACGCCGGCTATCTTGAGCTTCCGATGGGGGTGTGCGCTTTGAGGCATTTACGGTTCTCCTTATAGATGTTAATACATCAACATTTAAAACAAGCGCATTATGGATGTTCGCCGTTGATGCGTCAACAAGCAAAGAATGGGTAAACAAAGGGACACGTATGGTGCAAATTTCGCACGTACCCAGACGCTTTGATATAGTGTTGAGAACTCTTTACGTTGGAGGATGTAACCGGCATGTCCGATTCGAGCGACAGTTCTAAGCCGCGACCCAAGACCGCGGCCGTTCCACACTACACGGTGGGCGAGGAGATCATGAACTCCGTCACCCATGGTGTCGGCTGCCTGCTGGGTATCGCGGGCCTGGTGCTCCTGATCGTATTCGCTGCCCTGCGCGGCGGAGGCCCGGCCCACATGGCCGCGGCGATTGTCTATGGTGTCAGCATTATTCTCGAATACCTTGCCTCCACGCTCTACCATGCGATTCAGCCCGCGCGCGCCAAGCGCGTGTTTCGCATCATCGACCACAGCTGCATCTACCTGCTTATTGCCGGCAGCTATACGCCGTTTTGCCTCATCACGCTCGCAAACGACGGCGGCCCTATGCTGTTCTCTGCGGTGTGGGCCATCGCCATCATCGGCATCGCCCTCGAGTGCTTTATGCGCGAGCGTCAACCGCACTGGGTAAGCGGCCTGGTCTATCTGCTGATGGGCTGGCTCGTCGTCTTTAAGCTGCCCGAGCTCGTGTCGCTGCTCAACCCCGTGGCACTTGCCCTGCTCGCCGTCGGCGGCGTGTGCTATACCGTGGGCGTGCCGTTCTATATCGCCAAAAACGTGCGCTATCTGCACAGTGTTTTCCACTTGTGGGTACTCGCCGGCAGCATCTTCCAGTTCATGGCGGTGATTCTCTTCGTAATCTAGCGACCGCGCCCATGCCCTCGCTCCCACGGGCGACCGGCGCAATTGCCCTATCCGTCACCTACGCTTACGACCTAACGTCCCGAATCTTGGAGGTTCGAGAAACTCCCGATGGACATAACCATCTCCCTTATTACCACGCTCGTCCTGACGCTTATCAACGGCTACTTCTCCATGTCCGAGATGGCTCTCACCACGGCCAAGCGCGCCGTGCTGGAGCACGATGCCGAGGAGGGCGATAAGCGCGCCGAGCGCGCCGTCCAGCTCGCCGCCGACTCCGATCAGCTGTTGGCCACCATCCAGGTCGCCATCACGCTCGTGGGTTTCGCCTCGTCCGCCGTCGCCTCAACGAGCCTGTCCGACCCGCTTGCCACATGGCTCATGAGCTTTGGCATCGCGCCGCTTTCCGCTATCGCGCGCGGCCTGGCGCCGGTCATCATCACCGTCGCCGTCGCCTTTGTGTCCATCGTGATCGGCGAGCTCGTGCCCAAGCGCATCGGCCTTGCTAACGCAGAGGGCGTATCCAAACAGGTCGTGGGACCGCTCTCCGTGTTCCAAAAGATCGCCCGCCCGCTCGTGTGGCTGACCGGTGCCTGCTCCGACGGCCTGGCCCGCATCCTGCGCATCAAGAGCGCCGACGACCGTCAGAACGTCTCGGAAGAAGAGATCAAGTACATGGTCTCGGAGCAGGACGACCTGCTCGACGAGGAAAAGCGTATGATCCACGAGATCTTTGACCTGGGCGACACCGTTGCCCGCGAGGTCATGGTGCCGCGCGTGGACACCACCATGTGCGAGGACGACGAGACGGTCGCCGACGTGTTGTCCACCATGCGCCAGACCGGCTTCAGCCGCATCCCCGTCTATCACGAGGACCCCGACAACGTCGCGGGCATCGCGCACATCAAGGACCTGATCCAGCCCGCGCTCGATGGCAAGGGCGACCAGCCCATCGCCGGCTTTTTGCGCGACGCCACCTTTGTGCCCGACACCAAGGACATCCTGCCGCTGCTGTCCGAGATGCAGACCTCGCACGACCAGATCGTGGTGGTCGTGGACGAGTACGGCGGCACGGCCGGCATCATCACCATCGAGGACATCGTCGAGGAGATCGTCGGCGAGATCGAGGACGAGTTCGACCCCGACAACAAGTATCTCACGCGCCTTTCGCGCCGCGAGTGGCTCGTTGATGGGCGTTTTTCGTGCGATGACGCGATTGAGCTTGGTTGGCCGCTCGAGGAAAGCGATGATTATGAGACCATCGCCGGCTGGATTTTGGAGCTTTGCGACTCGGTGCCCGACATCGGAGAGGTGTTTGAGGTCGCGGGGTACAAGTTTAAAGTGCAGTCGATGCGTGGCCAGCGCATCTCGCTCATTCGCGTGATCGCTCCGGCCGAAACCGATAAGAAGGATTCCGAGTCTTCGGTAGACGAGCCGACGACGTCGGGTGCGGGTTCCGCGAATCCGCACGACGGCGACGAGTAGGACAAGGAAGAGTAGGGGAGAGTTATGGCAGGCCTGTTCAACATCCTTAAGGTCACCGTCAGCGAGGACAAGATCTGCGCGCACGTGCTGGTGAACCCCGGCATGCCGCTCATGACCTCGGAGGATATCGAGGCCACGGCGCGCGTGTACTACCTGGTGCCGGCGATTGCCAAGCACCTGTGCCTGGGCGATTCCGGCCGCGAGTTCCAGGACTGCATGGGTCAGACCGAGCTCTGCCACCTGCTGGAGCATGTGACGGTTGAGCTCATGAACGAGACCGGTCTTGCCGGTAGCATCTCGTGCGGCCGCACGCGCGTAAGCGAGCATGACGAGCGTGTCTTTGAGGTCGAGCTTTCGTGCCCCGATGACGCACTGGCCATCGGTGCGCTGTCGTCGGCCACCTTTATGATGGACTGGGCGTACCTGCACGCCGACCAGCCTGCCCCCGACGTGGAAGGCACGGTCGCGGGCCTACGCAACCTGGTGCTGGGCATGCGCGCCGAGGCCGAGGGCAAGGATCCTCACGAGGCCGTCGCCGCTGCGAACGGCGAAGATACTGCCGAGGACGAGGGCGCTGACGAGGGCGATGTGCCGGTTGACGCCGAGCCCGTTGCCGATGCGACCGCCGAGCCCGTTTCCACCGAGCCCCAGGGCGTCCCCAACTTTGACGACGAGCCCCAGGTGGCGATTGATACCGAGGGCGCGGTTGCCGAGAACCACGAGGCCTCCGCTGCCGTCTTTGGCGGTGCGGCGACGGTTCCGGCGGGACCTGCGCATGAGGGCGGCCTGCCGCTCGTGGACGGCGCCGGCGAGGACCCGGGTGCCACGGTGGCCATGCCGGCTATGCCTCAGGAGTAGGCCTACGCGTTTATCACCATCACGTACCTGCGCCTTTGCCGTACGCAGATGAGCGGAGCGGCAAGTGATGCGCTGCGGGTATAATGGACAGCATTCAAACGGTGGGCACCGACGTGCCCGCAGGAGAGGAATGATCATGGGTAAGACTTTCAGCTTTGTCTCCGGCGCACTTTTTGGTGCTGCTGCTGGCGCTATTATCGGCGTTGCTCTGGCCCCGCGCTCGGGCGCCGAAACCCGCGCCATGGCTGCCGATATCGCCAACGACGCCTGGGACAATATGCGCGACACCTACGAGCACGGCGCCGAGGAGGCCCGTGCTGCGGTGAATGACTTTGGCCCGATGGTCGACGCCAAGACCGACGACCTGCGCGCCAAGGTCGACCTGGCCCGCGAGCGCATGGACCAGCTGCGCGAGCAGCTCAACGACGCCATTTCGGGTGGCAACGTGACGCCTGCCGCCGACGTCGTGGTCGAGAACGCCGTCGAGGCTGATGCCGGGGCTGCGGAACCCTCGACCGAGGCATAATGCGCGCTGGGGATTTTGTCGGCGCCAAGATCTATCGCAAGCCTACCGAGGACAAGCGCACCAAAAAGGACGGCACGCCGCGCAGCCCCAAAAAGCTCGGAAAGATTCACTTTCCGGTCTTTACCCCGGGCGGTACGCGCGTGGTCGGCTTTATGGTCCGCCAGTCCGATATCGCGGGCATGATCGAGCGTCCCGACCGATTCGTAGCGCTCGACGCCATTGGTGTCTACGAGGGCGCCATTGCGGTCGATGACGTCAAGGACACGTACGATGCCGCCGCCGCCAAGCGCCTCGACATCAACCTGGACGATTGCATCATCTGGGTCGGTATGGACGTGCGCACGGAATCGGGCGACGTCGTGGGCTATTGCTCGGACGTTGAGTTCAAGCCGCGCTCGGGCATCGTGCAGGCATTCTATGTGACCGCCGGTGCTGCTTCGAGTGTTTTGGTTGGTGACACGCAGGTGCCGCCGACGATGCTGCGCGGCTACGAGAACGGCGCGATGGTCGTCTCGGACGAGGTCAAGTCGCTCGGGTATTCGGGCGGTGCGGCTGCCAAGGCCGCCGAGGCCAGCGTCGTGGTGGGCGACAAGGTCAAAAAGGGCGCCAAGGTGCTCGACGACAAGGGATCGGTC
>DXLV01000020.1:25262-30818 GCA_019414545.1 Collinsella sp.
GCCGTGGACAAAGGCAGTCGCGCACTGGGCAAGCAGCTCGGCAAGACGCGCGGCATGTTCAAGGCCTTTAAGGACGAATACCAAAAGGCGAGCGGAGGCTCGTCAAAAGCTACAAAATAGCGACGTACCAAATGATGGGAGGCAAGCCGGAGACCTGTTGCTCCGGCTTGCTGTGTTTATGGGGGAGGGCACATGCGCCAAAACGGATCCAACTTAAACGGGCGTTCGGGTGCGCGTCCGACGGCGCGCCGCGACCTGGGGCAGCTGCCCAGCGGTCAGCGCCGTCGCCGCCGTAAGCCCGGCGCGATGTACCTCAACCATAGCCGCGGGTTTAGCGACCGCAGCGCGCGCATCGGCAACGGGCGCTCGCCGCGCCGACCGTCCCGTCTGCCCTATGCGCTCATTGCCGTGGGCTGTGCGCTCGTGCTGTTTATCGCTGCCGTCGTGGGCTACGTCAACCGCAGCGTGGACGTGGAACTCAACGGGCAAAAGACCGCGGTGCGCGTGGGCTCTACGCTGCAGAATCTCATCGACGACCAGGAGTTGACTGACACCTACGACGCAGGCGACCTGCTGGCCGTCGATGACAGCGTGCTCAAGCGCCATGGCGGCGAAAAGCTGTCGGTTAAGGTGGACGGCAAGCGCATAAAACAGGGCAAATGGGATAGCCGCGAACTTGAGGGTGGCGAGAAGGTGACGGTCAAGGATGGCCGTAACACCTACGAGAAGCATGAGGTTCAGGCTACGGTTATCGAGCCCAAGCTCAAGGTCGAGGGCACGGGCGCTGTCGAGTATGTGCAGACGTGGGGCGTTCAGGGCCGCTCCGAGGTGTGGGTTGGTGAGCAGTCAGGCAAGACGCAGGACCGCGGCGAGATTGTGCCCGCCACCGATTGCGTCGTTGCGTGCGCCAGCGTGGCGCCCAAGGGCAACGAAAAGTACGTGGCGCTGACGTTTGACGAGGGTCCGAGCGGTGCGACCAAGCAGATTTTGCAGGTACTCAAGGAAAAGGGCGTCACCGCGACGTTCTTCCTGTCGGGCGATGCGGTCGAGGCCTCGCCTGCCACGGCCAAGGCGATTGTCGATGCCGGGTGCGAAATCGGATCCAACAGCTATAGCGACGATTCGCTCAAGGGTCAGGACCGTGAGGCGGTACGCGAGCAGATCACGAAAGGCACCGATGCGATTAAGTCGGCGACCGGCGTGAAGACGATGCTGCTGCGTGCTCCCTACGCTGCCTTTGACGAGCAAAACTGGATTGATGCGATGGACCTGGTCTCCGCCGTGGTCTCGTGGAATATTGACTCGGGCGACTGGCTGCTCAACGGTGCCGACGAGCAGGTCTCGACGGTGCTCGATTCGGTGACGCCGGGCAATATCGTGCTGCTCACCGATAGAGACGAATGCGCCGAGCAGACGCTCGAGGCACTGCCGCAGATTATCGATGGCCTTGTCGCCGACGGTTACAAGATCGTGACGCTCAGCGACCTGGTCAAGACGGACACGTCGCTGAGCAAAAAGCTCACCTCGCTGACGAAGGTCACCATGCCCAAGGACGCCGTGTTCCCCCAACTTGCCGAGGACGATGACACCACAGAGTAGTCATTGGGTAGTCGTTTAAGAACGTCCCCAATGGCTATGTCACGGATACGTCAGCGTTTGGTATGCCTGCAATGTGCAGCGCATAAATTCGATGCCGCAGGGCGATGCTGATGCTATAGTTACTGCGGTTAATGAGGGTCAAGAGAAAGGTTACAGGTGAAATCCAAACCTCGACCATACAGTCGATGACCCCATGCAGGTGCTTTTTGCGCATGCACGGGGTGTAAGCGTCGAGCGGCGTGCCGCCCGCGCATGCGTATACATATCCAGAAGCCCCCGGACGACGCACGCGCGGCCGCGTCCGGAGGAATAATGATGGGGAGCACCATTGAATTATCTGAGTGAGATGCTCAAATTGCCGGTCTTGGACGTCGACGGCGAAAAGCTCGGCGTGGTCAACGATTTTGGCATTGCTACCGGCGAAGTTTTTCCGCACGTGACGTCGCTCGCGTTCCGCGGCCCCGGCAAGACGCCGTTTATGATCAGCTGGCGCAAATGGGTCGACCGTATCGACGAGACGGGTGTACACCTTAAGACGTCGGCCACCGAAATCCGTTTTTCGTACCTGCAGCCGACCGAGCTGTTGCTGGCGCGCGATGTTCTCAACAAGCAGATTGTCGACACACAGGGCATGAAGGTCGTGCGCGTCAACGACATCAAGTTTTCCATGTCGGGTGAAAACCAGCTGCGCCTGTTGGGTGCCGAGGTCGGCGCCCGCGGTCTGCTGCGCGCCATCAGCCCCGCGCTCGAGCACGTCGTCGAGGGCTTTATGAAGCACCTGGGCAAGCCGCTCAGCGAGGATATCATCGCTTGGTCCTACATGGACCTGCTCGACCGCTCGACTAAAAACATCCAACTCTCGGTGTCGCACAAGACGCTCGGCGAGCTGCACCCTGCCGACATCGCCGACATTATCGAGCAGCTCGACCCGCGCCTACGTGCGCAGGTGTTTGCGCAGCTCGATACCGCCCAGGCAGCCGAAGCTATCTCGGAGTTCGATGACGACGAGCTTATGACCGAGATGCTCGAGGGCCTGTCCGACACGGACGCATCGTCGATGCTGGCCATGATGGACCCGGACGATGCAGCCGACCTGATCGACGAGCTTGATTACGAGAAGGCCGAGAAGCTCCTGCGCCTGATGGGCGTCAAGGAGGAGAAGGCGATTCGTAATCTGCTGGGGTATGAGGACAACACCGCCGGCCGCATCATGACCTCGGAGTTTGTCTCCCTGCCCGCCACGGCAACGGTCGGTGACGCCATCGAGGCGATTCGCGAGCTCGACGAGGACTTCGAGAGCGTCTACTACGTCTATACCGAGGATCCGAGCGGCATGCTGACCGGTGTGCTTTCGCTGCGCACGCTGATCGTAGCCGATCGCGACGCCACGCTGGGTCAGCTGGCCTATCGCGACCTGGTCTACGTGTCGCCCGACGAGGACCAGGAAGACGTGACGGACGAGATGACCAAGTATGACCTGGTCGCTATCCCCGTCTGCGACGAGAACCGCCACATCCTGGGTATCGTAACCTTCGACGACGCCATGGACGTTATCGCCGAGGAGCATCAGGAGGACCTGCAGATCGCTGGTGTCGGCTCGGGCGACAGCGCGTCCGACGACTCGACGAACGTGCTCAGCTGGTTCGTGCATCGCCAGTACTGGGTTGTTGTATGGGGCATCGCGTCGTGCATCATGGCGACCGTGCTGGGAACGGCGCTCGGCTCCGCGCATCTGGTGGTGTTTCCCATGTGCGCCATGCCGCTCGTGCTGCTGGCGGCCTCGCGCATGGTGTCGTTCGTCAAGAACTACTTCCTGGAGTATGACGGTCACGACGACGAGCCCAAGCCGTATCTGGGGTTCTTCTTCCAGAGCACGGGCATGGGCCTGATTCTGTCACTCGTGACCTACCTGTGCGCCCAGCTGGTGCGCACCGCTGCGTTCCTCGATGCGCCCATGTTTGAGGAGCAACTTTTTACCGGGTGCTTTAATATCGCTGCCATCATTTGCCTGGTTGGCAACATGAGCGCCGTGATTTACCTGATGGTGCTGTTCTGGCGTGACGAGCATGACCTCAACACGTCGGGCACCGCCATGAACGTTATTGCCGTCATGATCTCGTGTGTGGCGTATTGCATCGCCGCGGTGCTGCTCGCCATGTCAGTCATGGGTTAGGTGGTCGCGTGCAAAATACCAAGCAAAAGTCGGGCACCAAGCAAAAGCTGACCATCGCGGCCATCTTTGGCGCTATGGGTCCCGGTCTGCTGGCGGCGCTTTCGGGCAATGACGCCGGCGGCATTGCAACGTATTCCAGCGCGGGCGCCAGCTATGGCTACAAGATGCTCTGGATGCTTCCCGTCATGACTGTGCTGCTCATCGTGACGCAGGAGACCGCGGCGCGCTGCGGCTGCGTCACGGGTAAGGGCCTGGCATCGCTCATTCGCGAGCGCTTTGGCGTGCGCAAGAGTGTACTTGCTATGGCGGCGCTGTTGATCGCCAACACGGCTGTGACCATTTCGGAGTTTGCGGGCATCGCCAGCGGCCTTGCTCTCTTTGGCGTGCCGGCGAGCATCTCGGTGCCGTTGGTGGCGCTGCTGGTATGGATGCTTACCATGTCGGGTAGTTTCCAGCGCATCGAGAAGATTCTGCTGCTGGTGAGCTGCGTGTTCGTGACCTATATTGTCGCCGCGTTTATGGCTGGCCCCAACTGGGGTGAGGTCGCGGTCGACCTGGTCGTGCCTAACATTCAAAATGACCCCAGCTACGTGTCGCTCGTGGTCGCAACGATCGGTACCACCATCGCGCCGTGGATGATTTTCTTGGCGCAGAACAACGTGGTCGATAAGAACGCGGGCGAGGACGACATCGTGCTGCAGCGTATTGATACCGTGAGCGGCTCGATCGCTGCCGATATCATTGCCGGCTTTATTATCATCACGACCGGCACGGTGCTGTTCCCGGCGGGTATTCAGATTAGCGATGCTGCCGATGCTGCCCGCGCGCTGGAGCCCATCGCGGGTCAGTGGTCTACGGTACTGTTTGCCTCGGGCCTGGTCGCGGCGAGCTTCTTGGCTGCCTGCGTGCTGCCGGGCGTTACGTCGAGCGCTATCTGCGAGGCATTTGGCTGGGAGCGCGGTGCCGACCGCAGCTGGGACGAGGCCCCGGTCTATCGCGGCATCATTACGGCCATCATCGGTATCTCTGCCGTGCTGGTGCTTATGCCCGGTGTCGATCTGTTCCAGATTATGATGACCTCGCAGGTCATCAATGGCGTGCTACTGCCCGTGGTTCTGGTGTTCCAGGTGGTTATCGCCGCCGACCGTCACATTATGGGTGCCAACCGCAACGGCCGCGTGTGGAACGTGCTCACTTGGGCGACTATCGCCGTGATTACGGTGCTGACGGTCGTCATGTTTGTGCTGCAAGCGATGGGCTACAGCGCTTAGCGCCTCTTTTGGACTCCAAACAGGCCGCTGCCATGGGTTGCGGCCTGTATTTTGCCTGTTATAGGGGGTTAGTAATATGTGAGTGGACAAATAATGCCAAATATGAGTACTGTTGCTAAGTGAATAGCATTTACATCCAAGAAGATAATGAACATAGCCGATAGTATGTTCATTAAAATTGGCTCCAATATGTCTTAAACCAGTCAGGTTGGTTGCTTTAGGGGGTTGTAGGGGTCGCTCGGACGTCATTTTGGGTGGTTTTGCCTGCTACTAAAATGGCAACAGTACTCATATTTGCCACTTTTTGTCCACGACCTCTTGGAGTCGGCTCGAAAAGAGTGATTTTGGGTTGTTTGCTGCGGGTGTGGGCTTGGAAACAACGCTCGGGGTGGCGAGGCGCCCAGAATTCGGTCGCAAGGAGGACGTTCCTCGGCTGTGCCAGGAGTGTCCCTAGGTGCCGGCACAGACGATATGAGCAGGACATAAAAACATTGGGAGCCCCCGGCATGAAAG
>DXLV01000021.1 GCA_019414545.1 Collinsella sp.
GGCTGGGAGTTTGTCTCAATCTGTAACATCTAGACCCACTTTTGACCTCTACCTGTTACAGATCAAGACAAACCAACCCGGTCTGCCAGAACATCTAAATCTGTAACAGTTACTCGGCAAAAACCGTCCCTCGTGTTACAGATTTAGATAAACGAGGGCCGGCTGCCGGTTTATCTCAATCTGTAACATCTACCGACCAAAAACGACCCCAAGTGTTACAGATCAAGACAAACCAAACCCATCTGCCGAAAGATCTAAATCTGTAACAGTTGCCCGGCAAAATCCGTCCCTCGTGTTACAGATTTAGACAAACCAACCCGCCCCGCCAGAGAATCTCGATCTGTAACATCTGGCGGCCCAAATCGGGCCCACCTGTTACAGATCGAGATTGTGTTTGAGAGGCTGAGAGCAGAAACCCGAGCGGAAAAGCGGGCAGGCCGACGGCAGATCCCTAGTAAGGCCCCCAGTTCCACAGTAGAGTTCCCTAGTTCACGCCATGTCTGTGCACGCCGACATTAGTCACCCGCGGGGAAGTGACAAAGGGGCAGCCCCTTGGGCCATCGATGCCACCACGGCCAAGGTGCGACATTACTGCGACAAAGGTGCGAAATAGACCGACCACTCTATTCGACCGACGAGCGCTTCGACCGGATATTCCGCCCGCTCGAAGGCGAGGCGGATGCAGGTTCAGGGCCTCTCCCAGACCCCGGACACCCCGGTGTGCTCGGACAGCGACTTCGGCTTCCACGACCCCGACAACTTCTCGACGTGACAGAAGGGCCACTTCATCGAGCACGGTCTCGGCAGGATGGAGGAGGCCGAGGAGGGCGGCCGCAAGCAGAGGCTCTACGTCGGCTACGATTTCCACGAGCTGAGGCATACGCAGGCCACCTTCCTGATCGGCAACGGCATCGACCCGAAGAGCGTGCAGGGGAGGCTCGGCCACGAGGTGTCGAGCATGACGATGGACGTGTACGCGCGCATGATGGGAGGGAACGACCGCGAAGCCGCCGATCTCCTGGAGATCCAGCGCGGGGCGGGCGCGCCCATCACCATCGACGGGAGCCGGATCACCGTCATGGCGAGGGAGGCTTAGGGCCGACGTCGCCACGACGAAGCACACTCCCTCCCTAACGTCAGGGGGCATCGCCGCTAGACCGGCAGGCGACAAAGCCCAGGATGATAAAATGCTTTCGACGCAGGAGCGTCCCCATCTTTGAATCGAGGAACCATGAGCGATTTTGATGCCGAGAACAAATCGGTCGAAACGAGCGCGCCGATGGCCCTGGCCGATTCCGCAAACATAGAGCCCCTAATCCATACCGTCCGTGGGCAGCAAATCATGCTCGACACCGATCTCGCTCGGTTATACGAGGTAGAGACAAAGAATCTCAACCGCGCCGCCGCACGCAACGCCGACAGATTCCCCGAGGACTTCCGTTTTCAACTGACCAAGGAGGAGGACGAGTCTTTGAGGTGCCAAATTGGAACCTCAAAGACCATGGAGGGCCGCGGCGGGCGGCGTTACCTCCCCTATGCCTATACCGAGCAGGGCATAGCCATGCTGTCCGGCGTGCTACGCAGCGAAGTGGCGGTGCAGACCAGTATCAGTATCATGAGGGCGTTTGTCGCTATGCGCCACCTCCTCGCCGAAAATGCCACCCTGCTTGAGCGGCTGCGCGGTGTCGAGTTGAGTCAGGCGGCGTTTCAGCAATCGACCGACGAGCGTTTCAACCAGGTGTTCCGCTTACTCGAAGGCGAGGCCGAGAAACCCCAGCGGATCTTCTTCGCCGGGCAGATGTTCGACGCCTTCAGCCTGCTGACGGATCTCGTGGGCCGCGCCGAGCGCGAAATCTCCCTCGTGGATGGCTACGTAGATGTCTACACCCTGAACATCCTCGCAAAGAAGCGCAAGGGCGTCGCGGTGACCGTCTACACGTCCGGCAACCGGCTCACGCAAGGCGACGTCGACGTGTTCAACGCACAGTACCCGCAGCTCACCGTCCGCCGCACCAGAACGTTCCACGACCGCTTCCTTATCCTCGACAGCACGACCGCGTATCACATCGGCGCATCCCTCAAGGACGCGGGAAAGAAGTGCTTCGGCATAGACCTCATCCAAGACGAGGAGCTGACGAAGATGTTCATCGAGAAGCTAAAGCTCCTCTATGAGCATCAAACGGCTTGAGCGTTATCCGACCTCTTGCCACAAGCCCTAAAGTTTGAGCATGATCGCTGAAAGCCTCGTTAGTCAACATGTCAAAGCAGGCCCTGGTCCGCAAGCCTTCGATAATGCTTGCCGAGGAGCGTCAAACGGCAGGGCTTGCTCTTCATCGCCGCGTTCCACATATGGTCGGCGCCAGTGTCCGCCGCACCCGATGGGTTCTGACGCGTCAAACGGCCAGCCGCTCGTACCCAAAGCCGTTTGCCTAAAAATAAATACCGCTGACCGAAATGGAAAGATAGTAACAACGAAATAGATTAGTCGCACTTGTTTTTAAGCACCGTTTGTTCCAGCCCGCCCTGTTTGCAAACACCCCAACTATCATGAAATCCGTAAACAGAGGCGGACATCAACATCCAACGCCGGCAAGCATGTGAGCGTCTCCTCTGCCCAAGGGGCAAGTCCCCGAGATTAGTTAAGAGAGGGGAAGAGATGGATAAAGTCAAAACGGCCTTCCAAAACTTTGGCCGCGTTATCGTCGACCCTATTTTGTACCTTTCGGTGACGGGCATCATTTTGGCCATCGCCACGGTATGCTCGCTCGGCAGCGGAGTTGTCGCAGATCTGGGCACGCTGCTCTCCGCGGCAACCAACTCCGCGGTGATCGGCAACCTGCCGGTGATTTTCGCAGTCGGCCTTACGGCAGGCTTCGCAAAGAAGCAAAAATCCAACGCGGCAGTGTTTGGACTTATTAGTTACCTCATGTTCCTGTATGTCAACAACGCCTACCTGACGCTCACCGATCAGCTGGCAAAAGCTGGCGCGATGGGTCTGTATGGCACTGGCCAGGCAACGGTACTGGGTCTTCAAGTTACCGATGTCAACGTCTTCGGCGGCGTACTCATCGGATGCTTCTGCGGTTGGCTCTATAACAAACTGATCGACGTAAAGGTATCGGAGTATATCCGGATTTACGGCGGACCCCGCCTGGCCCTTCTGGCGATGGTTCCGCTGAGCATTGTCTTCGGCATCGGAGCGACTATCGTGTGGCCCCCTATCGCCAACGCCATCAGCAACGCTTCTTCATTCATCGCAGCCTCGGGTGGTCTGGGCGTTTTCATTTACGGCTTCCTGAACCGCGTCCTCGTACCTCTCGGCATGCACCACTTTATGTGGATGCCGTTTGACTACTCCGCGATTGGCGGCACGGCGGTCGTCGCCGGCCAGAGCGTTTCCGGCGCAGCAAACATCTTCTATGCCGAGCTTCCTCTTATCGCCGACGGATCCCTCACCACAGTCGATCCCTCTGTCCGCTTTGCCATGTTCGGCTTTGGCAAGGAATTCGTAACCCTCGGCACCGTGCTCGCAATGATTGCGACTTCCCGTCCGGAGAATCGAAAGGCTGTCGCAGCCATGCTGGTGCCCATTTACATCACCGCCATGCTCTCCGGCATCACTGAGCCGCTCGACTTCATGATCCTGTTCGCGTCTCCGATTCTCTGGGTTGCCTACAGCCTGTTCTACGGACTGGGCGAGATGCTCCTGTTTGTCCCGGGAGTCCGCTTGCTTAACATGTACGGTGGCATCGAGCTGCTCACGCTCGGCCTGCCTTTGCCAATGGGCGTCACCAAGTTCCCGATTTACATCGTCTTGGGCATCGTGTTTGCCGCCGTTTCGTTCATCGTTCTGGCGATGGTGATCAAGAAACTCAACCTCATGACGCCCGGCCGTTCCGCAGAGTGGTCTGCAGAGGTCTCCGGAGACAACAATGCTCTCGAGTCCTCCGGAACTCCGGAAGTCGACGCAAAACAGCAGGAGATGGTGCAGAACATCATCAACGGCCTTGGCGGCAAGGACAATATCAACACCATGGGCTGCTGCATGACTCGTCTCCGTGTCGAGGTCAAAGACCCCAGCAAGGTCAACGAAGAGACCATCAAGAAGGCTATCGACAAGGGCTTGTTTAAGAACGGTACCAATGTCCAGATTGTTGTGGGAACCAACGTGCACTCCGTCTACGACCTGCTGCGTCCCATCCTTAATCTGGAAGATTAACGATCGCCTAATCGACAGGCGATAAGCGAGGAGACCTCATGCTAACCAAGACGTTTCATTCAATCCAAGACATGTTCGAACGTTTGCTCAACATGTATAAAGAAAAGTCGACAAAGGGTCTTCTCGCTCTCATGGCTGCATTCGTATGTGGTTTTATCTGGCCGCTCCTTGGTCTGCTCGCAGCGGTTTGGACCCGGCATTCAGGAAGGCACACGGACGCAGGCAGCATTGCAGGCATGGCAGCGGTTATCAACATCGCTACTTACTTCATACAGATAGTGGTCAAGATTATCTGCGGCTCAATTTGATTTGAAAGGCATGAACAACATGAACGGATACAAGATTGTCATCTGCGGCGGCGGCAGCACCTATACCGCCGGCATCGTCAAAGACCTGATCGACCAAAAGGATGAATTGGGGATTCGCGAGCTTTGGCTCTATGACATCGACGAGGAGCGCCAAGATACGGTCGCCGTGGTGGTTAAAGCAGTCATCGATGACCTTGCTCCCGAGATTCCCCTGCATGTAACCGTCGACCCCAAAGAAGCATTTACAGATGCGAACTTTGTTATGGCGCAGATGCGCGTGGGCGGGCTCAAGATGCGTATCCAGGATGAGCAAATCAGCCTGCGCCATGGCGTAGTCGGCCAAGAGACCTGCGGAGCAGGTGGCATGGCATATGGCATGAGAACCATCTTCCCCATGTGCGAGCTTGTCGATTTCTGCGAGGAGTACGCCTGCAAGGACTACTGGATCGTCAACTACTCCAACCCCGCTGCCATCGTAGCCAAGGCAATGCACAAGCTGCGTCCTAACGCTCGCATTCTTGACATCTGCGATATGCCAGTGGAGATTGAAGCCCGCATGGCAGAGATTTTAGGGTGCGAACTCGACGACATTGAGGTCGACTACTTTGGCCTCAATCACTTTGGGTGGTTTACCAACGTACGTTGCAAGGGCGTCGATGTTACGGATAAGCTCAAAGAGCACGTGCGTAAATACGGTTATATTTCCGAAGCAAGCCTCAATGACGCCTTGGTGAAGGACCCAGATTGGGCCCACACCTTCAAGAATGCGGCAACGATTTCTACGCTATTCCAGGATTACCTCCCCAACACCTATTACCAGTATTACCTGTTGCCCGATGCCTGCGTGGAGTACATGGACATCAATAACACGCGTGGCATGCAGGTTGTAAACGGCCGCGAAAAGCGCATCTTCGATGCATCTGCGGCGCTTAAGCGTGGTGAAAAGGTAGATCTCACGCAGTTCTATGTAGGCGTCCACGGCAGGTTCATTGTCGATGTCGTCAAGTCTCTGGCAAAAGACCTGCGCCATCGCCAGCTGGTGATTGTACCCAACAATGGTGCAATCGAGAACCTCTCGGACGACGCGACAGTCGAGGTTCCGGCGTACATCACTGATCGAGGAGCCGAACCGATTCGCGTCGGGAAGATTCCCCGCTTCTATAAGGGCCTTATCGAACAGCAGGATGCCTGTGAAGGCCTTGTGGTCGAAGCCGTTATCGAAGGTTCCTACCAGAAGGCACTCGAAGCCTTCACCCTCAATCGCACGATTCCCTCAGCACGCGTGGCCAAGGAAGTCTTGGACGACATGATCGAGGCGAACAAGGGCTATTGGCCTGAGCTGAAGTAGAACAACCGCCCAAATACCAAAAGCGCAAAAGATGGCCCCAAGGCAAAATTGCCTTGGGGCCATCTTTTATATGCCTAGATCTCAGCAAAACTCGTGAAGATGAACGAATCGGCCTCGCGTTTTACACGATAGTTCTCTTGATAGTCCTGATTGAATATAAGCGAATAAATAACCTGAAGCGTATACGTGAGCGAAATCAAAGAAGAGTAATTGGCCACCTTTCCAATCACACGCTCTGATTTTGGAATGGGCAAGACAGTATCGCATTGCTTGGCGAGCACCGAATCAGAAAACGCCGTAATTAAACACGGCTTGACTCCGCGTTCGGAAAGAGTGGCAGCGTATTTGGAATAGTCATAGTGAATGCCGCTGTAGCTTAGGAATAAAAACAGGTCGCCGGGCTTGCCGTTTTTAACATGCAGCGTCTGCAGGCCTCCGTCGTCTGCCATGGTGACATGACGATCGAGCTTAAGAAGATTGTTGCGAAAGATGCATCCCGCCAGGTAGCTTTCCCCTTTGGCAAAGATGTAAATTCGTGGGGCGCTAAGAACCGCCTTGGCGATTATGCTTAATTTGGCGCTATCGAGCTCGATTTTCGTTTGATCTATGATGCCCTTCAAGAGATTCGCAAGGTTACCCTCGATGGCCTCAATTGAATCGGTGCTGTCAAAAGGGCGATTGCGATCAACGGTGGCAGCCAGAAGATAGTCTCCGCTTATCTCCTGGATGAGCTGCATGATCAACTCTCGATAGCCGCTTAGACCCAGTTTCTTGCAAAAGCGGATGATAGTCGCGTTCGAAGTGTAAGTCTCCTGTGCGAGCTTTGCCATAGTGAGGGTCTTAAGGTCGCTGGTATGATTGAGCAGATAGGTAGCAATAGCTCGGTCGGTTTCATTAAAAGACGCGCTGTTACGCAGGCTATCAAGAATCATGGTCGCTCCGATCGCTTTAGTTTGCCACTTAATTATGTCATTATCAAAACGACGGGCAGCCCTTCATGCACTGACTTACGCCCCGCGATCTCTCTTCTGATATTCCGCATATAACGGCAACATTAATTGCGAGGAGGGTGTCGCTCAGTTTCTAGAGAACAAATGCGAAGAGGTTCGATTGCCTGAGCTCACCGCCTGCCCTGAGGCAAAGAGACGGCCCCGGCCAAGCTCCATGCGGATTTGAGGCAGCACGGTGCTTGTCTGTCGGCATCCTACAACCTGTAATCCCTACTCCCTTGTTTCTGTGCTAGCTGGTTCAGGCAGGTGCCCTGTCTAAAAAAAGCTGTTTAAAATTGATTTCGACCAAAATTCGACCAAGATTGAAAGACGAAAAAGAAAACAGCCCAGAGGAACAATGCCTCTGAGCTGCTAAAAGTCTTGGTCGCGGGGGCAGGATTTGAACCTACGACCTCCGGGTTATGAGCCCGGCGAGCTACCAGACTGCTCCACCCCGCAATGTCTGGGCGCCTCATGTGCGCAAGAAAGAATATTACGTGGGAGTTCGGTAAACGGCAAGGAAAATCTCGTAGAGCATAATTCCTTCATATTTAAAACCCCTCAGCCCATATCGCCGTGAACGAATCGCAGCCTAGCGCCGCCGACGGCACGTATACAATGGTGCGCGTCCTTTTATGCCGACACCGGGAGTAGACATGCTGCTCGCTATCGATATGGGAAACACGCAGACGGCCATGGGCCTGTTTGACGGAGACGAACTGGTGCAGTCGTGGCGCATGCCCACCGACCGCTCCTACACCGCCGACGAGATCCACGTGCGCCTGATGGGCTTTTTTAAGATGTACGACCTTTCGCTCGACGCGGTCGACGCGATCGCCTTTGCCGGTGTGGTGCCGCAACTCTCGCGCGAGTGGCATGCCGTGGCCAAGCGCATCGCGGCGGACGCTATCGTCATCGGACCGCAGACGGCCGCCGTGACCAAGCTGCGCGCGGCGCGCCCCCAGGCCGTGGGCGCCGACCGCGTCGCCAACGCCGTCGCCGCCGAGACCTTCTACGGCGCGCCGGCAATTGTGGTGGACTTTGGCACCGCGACCAATATCGACGTTATCGACGAGGACGGCTATTACATTGGCGGAGCGATCGCGCCGGGCATCCGCATCTCCATGGACGCGCTTGCCGCCCGTGCCGCCAAACTCGCCAGCGTCCCGCTCGAGGCGCCCGAGCATGCCATCGGCCGCGATACCGAGGAATGCATCAAGGTCGGCGCCGTGATGGGCGCCGCCTCCATGGCCGAAGGCCTGGTCGCTCGCATGAAGCGCGAGCTGGGCCGCGAGGACGCCACCGTTATCGCCACAGGCGGTCTCGCCGGCATCGTCGCCGATTCGACCGATGCCTTCGACGTGGTCGACGGGCAGCTCACCATCAAAGGCATCTGCGAAATCTACCGCCGCATGCAGAAGCTGGGATAGAGTAAACGCCAGGTCGCAGCAACCAGCCGCCAATCCTATTCCTCAAAATCGAAAATTTTTCAGTTTTGAGGAATAGGATTTTTTGCTAAGCCTCGCCGCACAACCACCTCGCCAGGTCCACGATCTGCACCCCATCGCGATCCGTGGCCTCGTGATGTGTGCGGGCAAGAATCATCTTGGGATACGCATCGCCAATGCTCAGCAGTGGCGAAATCTCGCGTTCAAACGTCTTATCCGAGCTGATGTCGTCGCTCACCTGAATGTAGAGCTTCTCGCTTCGCTTGATTGCTACAAAGTTTATTTCCTTTTTATAGAGCACACCGACGTATACCTCGTATCCGCGGCGCAGCAGCTCGATGGCCACCATGTTCTCGTATACGCGTCCCCAATCCATATCACGTGTACCAAGCAGTGCGTATTTGAACGCGTGGTCTGCCAGGTAATACTTCTCGCCGCTCTTAAGGTATTTTTTGCCGCGAATGTCGTACCGACGAACTTTATAGAAGGCAAACGCATCGCACAGGTACCCCATGTACGTGCCGACCGTCTTATTCGTAATCTTTAGCCCATCCGCATTCAAAACATCTGTAATGTTGCGTGCCGACGTTATGTTGGAGACGTTGTCCATCATGTAATCGGCAATGCGCAGCAGTGCCGATTCGTTTCTCACGTTATGCCGCTGCACGATATCCCTCACGATGAGCGTTTTGAAGACATTGGAGAGATATTGGTAGCGCTGCTCCTGCAGTGGATAAGGGTAAGAGCCGGACATACCGCCGGTTCTCGCGTACTCATCGAAGTCGCGATCGACCTCGCCCTCGTCACTATAGAGGCGATACTCCTCAAACGAGAATGGGGAAACCTCGATCTCGAACGTGCGCCCCGTAAAGAGCGTCGACAGATCGCTCGACAGCAAAAAGGCGTTCGATCCGGTGATGAAGATGTCGCACTGCTCGGATGCATGGAGGCTGTTGATCGCGCGTTCAAAGCCGTCGCACATCTGAACCTCGTCGATAAGCAGGAAGTTTTGCTTGTCGGGCACTCGATGCTCTTTCACATAGGCGAGCAGGGCATGATATTCGAGCAGGCCCTCGAACTCGTCGAGGTTGTAATTGATATGGATGACATTCGAATTGGACAGATTTGCCTCCACGTAATCGCGGAGGGCCTCGAGCAATTTTGACTTACCGCTACGGCGAATGCCCGTTATGACCTTGATGTCCGGTACGCCAATAAGGCTCGTCAACGTGTCCATATATGACGTTCTATTGATGAGTTTCATTGGTGCCTCCCTGCGGTCTTCTATCGCTATTCCTCAAAATCGAAAGATTTTCAGTTTTGAGGAATAGGGTGCTGACAACCCATTCCCCAGACAACAAGACCCTCCCCGGCACAGCCGAGGAGGGTCTTGTTGTCATCGCTATCTTTGAGCGCGGGCGCCTCGCGTTACAGCCCGCGAATCCGTACGGCCTCGGGCGGAAACTCCTGCTCGCCGGCATCGGTCTTGATGGTCGCGCGGCCCCAGATGTCCAGGCCCGCAAACACACCGACCGCAAGCGGCAAGCCGTTGGGCGACACCGCCGCGACCTGACGACCCAACAGTGGCACCATGTCAAAGTACTCGCCCAGCACCGGAGCCAGCGGGCCGGCAGCGCCCTGTGGTGTGTTGGCGGCAACCGCCCAGGTGTCCACGCGGACCAGCACGGCGGCGGCCAATGCCTCGATCAGCGCCTCATCTGCCATATCCACACCAAGCTCACCCAGCGCCGCACGCTCAATATCAACCGTCACCGCGGCAAACATGCCCGCAGCACCGGCACCGCCGTTCACGGCAACACGCGCGAGTGACGTCTCAAACGCAGGCGCACCGCACACGATGTCACTCGGCCACTGGATACCCACCTTACCGGCAAGGCCCAGGCCCGGCGTCGACGTCGTGCCCACGAGCGCGTCCATCATGCCCATCGCGGCCACAAACGGCAGGCCGTGAAAGGCGTGCATATTCACATCGGGGCGCACGACCAGCGAAAACGTCAGCGAAGCATCGCCCGCGCTCCACGCGCACCAGCCCGCGGACACGCCCTCGCGGCCCGCGTCACGCGCCGCGTCGAGCTCGGTGCCAGCGGCAACAGCATTCATCTCGATCATCTACATGCGCCCCAATTCGCCCACGATATGGCCCACGCGGTCCTCGGGCTCCTTGACCTCGACGCCGTTGTAGCGGAAGAACCGCGCCGGATCGTGCATCAGATCCTCGAGCGGCACCAGCACAAAGTCGCGCTCGCCGATCAGCGGATGCGGCAGGCGCAGCTTTTTGCCGCCGTGGGTCTCGCCGTCCATCCACAGCAGGTCCAAGTCGATGGTGCGCGGGCCGTTGGCCTTGGCCTTTTTGGAACGGTCGCGGCCCAGCTCGGCCTCGATCTTCATGAGCTCGTCGAGCAGCACCAATGGCGCCAGCTCGGTCTTGATCTCGATGACGGCGTTGGCAAACGCGTCCTGGCGCGTCTCGTAGGCCGGCTCGCTCTCGTAGATCTTGGAGGAGTTGGACACGCAGGTGAGTGGAATCTCGGCGATCATGTCGCGTGCGGCGCGGATGTTGTCGCAGCGATGCCCCAGGTTAGAGCCCACGGCCACAAACGCGCGGCGCGGCTGCGGCTTGGCAACCGCCCAGTAGCCGTTCAGGAACTGCGCAAAACCCGCGGCGTCGTGCACGCGCACGATGTTGGCACCGGCCTGGATGGCGCCCAGGGACACGCCAAACGTAGCGGCATCGCGCTCGGCGGCCTCGGTCACGCCCGAGACGGCGCCCACAAAGCGCTTGCGCGATACGGCGCACATGAGCGGATAGCCCAGTGACGCCATCTTGGCAGTCTCGCGCTGGATGACAATGTCCTCGTTGGCCGTCTTGCCAAAGCCCGGACCGGGATCGATGCAGATGCGGTCGCGCGACACGCCGGCGTGGATGAGCGCGCGGGCCTGGTCGGACAGAAAGCCCATGACGCGGCGCATGATGGGCGCCGAATCGGGCAGGGTGAAGCGGCGGAGCTGCGAGGTGGGCACGTAGGCTTCCTCGCGGCGGGCGCTGCGGCGCATCATGGCGGCCAGGTGGTCATTGGGCTCCGATGCGACCTCGGGCGCGGGCGCGACGGTCTCGGCGGCAGCAGCCTGCTCGGCGGCCGGCGTCTCCTGCTCGCTTGCAGGCTCGGTCGCGGGCTCCGGATCGCCAAACGGCAACGAGGGCTGCACCACGCCGCCCGGAAGCTTGGCCTCCGGCTTAGGCTCGCCCAGTAACTTGCCGCGACGGCGGCGAGCCGGCTTCTCAGCCTCACGCGCGGCCTCGGCAGCCGCCTCGCGCGCCTTCTCGGCAACAAACGCCGCCGCCGAGGTATCGAGCTGCACCGTTGCGTGCGTGCGGGTAGGCGCGGCGACCTCGCCGGCATGCATCACGATGACGCCGCAGGTGCTCGTCTTAACAAACTCGACCATCTTGGGGTCAGTGAAGCCGGTCACGTCGTTGACGATCGAGGCGCCGCAGCGCACGGCCGCCTTGGCAACCGCCACGTGACGCGTGTCGATCGAGACGATGGCGCCCTCTTTGGCCAGCGCGCGCACCACGGGCAGCACGCGGCGAGCCTCCTCGTCGGGATTAACCGGGGTAAAGCCGGGGCGCGTGGACTCGCCGCCTACGTCGATGATGTCGGCGCCGGCGTCGAGCATCGCCAGGCCGTACTCGATGGCGGCATCCGGGTCGAAGTGCTCCCCGCCATCGCTAAACGAATCGGGCGTCACGTTGAGGACGCCCATGATGCGCGGACGGTCAAAGCTGAGCTCATACTTTCCGCACCGCCATGTCTTGCTGTCGTTCGCCATGAACATCCTCCTAAAATGCCCACGCCGCCGAGCTTGGGGAGCTGGCGGCGGGGTCGCTTTGCACTCAGTCTTTCTATTGTATCCGCGCACACGGGCTAGAACGCAAACGCGGCCGCGATGTCGCAAGAAATCAGCAGGTCGGCATTTGCATCCTGATCGGTAGGCGCCAAATTGCAAATGGCCAGCGTATCGCCAGTAAAGTAACGCGTAAGGCCTGCCGCCGGATACACCACGAGCGAGGTCCCGCCCACAATGAGGGCATCGGCCGCGGCGATGGCGGCAACGGCACCGGTCAACACACGCTCGTCGAGCGGCTCTTCGTAGAGCACCACATCGGGCTTGATGCGACCACCGCACGCAGGGCACACGGGCACGCCCGCGGCGTCCTCATGCTCGCGCGAGCAAATCCACTCGGCGCTATAGACCGCGCCGCACGACTGGCAAATGTTGCGATGGACCGATCCGTGCAGCTCGAATACGCGCTGCGAGCCCGCCATCTGATGCAAGCCGTCGATGTTTTGCGTCACCACGGCATCGAGCTTGCCAGCTCGCTCCAGCTCGGCCAGCTTGGTGTGGCAGCGGCTGGGCTTAGCGTTAAGCGCGATCATCTTGGTGCGGTAAAAGTCGAAGAACCCCGCCGGATGTGTCTCGTAAAAGCTGTGCGAGAGCATGGTCTCGGGCGGATAGGCAAACTGCTGGTGATACAGGCCGTCCACGCTGCGGAAATCGGGGATGTCACTCGCCGTGGAAACACCGGCGCCGCCAAAGAACACCACGCGCTTGTGGGTGTCAAACAGATCCGCCAGCGCGGCGGACGCCTGCCTGGGGTCCGATATTGCCTGCGTCATATGAGCCCTCCGTCCTTGTTGATCGGGCGGCGTCGGGCGATGTCCCAGCATGCGACCTTTAAGTCAGCATGCGCGGAGCCCACCCCGCCCCTGTTGCGCTAATCTTAAGCCTGCCAACCCCGTCGAAAGGACACCATGCCTCAGACTTACACTTTCGCCTCGTGGAACGTCAACGGCCTGCGCGCCGTGCTCAAAAAGGACCCGAGCTTTATCCAGATCGCGCAAGAACTCGACGTCGATATCCTGGCGCTGCAAGAGACCAAGTTGCAAGAAGGCCAGGTCGATATTGACCTGGCCGGCTATCACCAAACCTGGAGCTACGCCGAGCGTAAAGGCTATTCGGGCACTGCGGTCTTTAGCCGCCAGGAACCGCTGCGCGTGCTGCACGCCGACGCACTGCTACCCTACGCCGGCGAGAACGAGGCGGCCGTACTCGTCGCCCAAGCCGCAACCGAGGGCCGCGTCTGCGCGCTGGAGTTCGACAAGTTCTGGTTTGTGGATGTCTACACTCCCAACGCGCAAAACGAACTCGCCCGCATCGACGTGCGCATGGCCTGGGACGATGCTTACCGCGGCTTTTTGAACGCGCTCGAGCGCGAGACCGGCAAACCCGTCGTGACCTGCGGCGACTTTAACGTGGCGCACGAGGAGATCGACCTTAAGAACCCCAAGTCCAACCGCGGCAACGCCGGCTTTTCGGACGAGGAGCGCGGCAAGTTTACCGAGCTGCTCAACGCCGGCTTTACCGATACCTGGCGCGCGGCAAACCCCGACGTCGAGGGCGTCTACAGCTGGTGGAGCTATCGCTTTAATGCCCGCAAGAACAACGCCGGCTGGCGCATCGACTACTTCCTGGTAAGCGACGCAATCGCCGACAACGTACGCGACACCGGCATCCGCGGCGACATCTTCGGCAGCGACCACTGCCCCGTCACCCTCACGCTAGAGCTCTAGCCCCAGCTGATCCCCTGGGGACGGAGGAAAACGAATCATTTTGGGCCTCGTGGTGGTATCCACGTGACCCATCCGCCACGAAACACGCCCATCTACTACGTTTAAGCCACCACCCTCAACCACAGCGAACAACGCAAAAAGAAAACCGCAGGTAGAAAGCCTGCGGTTTTTCATAAAACGCGGTTGTGTTTGGGGGTGTCGGGTCAAACGTAGTAGATAGGCTGATTTCGTGGCGGGCGAGTTCAGCTGATTCCCCGGGGACGTCTGGAGACGGAAGAAAACGGATCAATTTGGCTCTTGAGGGTCACGACGCCCGTCATATCAGCCGGCCATTCCAAAACTATGCCAGTTTACGGGGCTAAATCGCGAACCCCCAACCATACGCAATTCCGAAATAATAAAACCGCAGGTAAACGGCTTGCTCTATTTCAAAAATAGCCGGCATGGTCTGCTTGTGCCAATCTGGCCCCGTAAACCGGCATAGTTTTAAAATGGCACTTCGGCAGTATTGATTCCCGCCCCGGCGCAACCAGCCCTACAGTCCGTACTTCACGACGACTCGGTTGATGCGGCGACACCAAGGCTTGTACAGGGCGACCAAAAACACGCAGGTCGCAAGGCCGTGCGTGATATCGAACGGTACGGCGGTGGCAAGACGCGCCATGGCACCCGCCCACGTGAGCGGTTGAACAAAACCGATAATGTCGTAGGCGTTGATCACAACGCCGTACAGCAAACCCGAAGCAAAGCCGTAGGTCAGCAGCGCCGGCATACGCACGGTGCCATCGGCGCGATCAAAAGCGCCGGCATGCGCCAGCGCACCGCCAACGTATCCCACGAGCCCCCAAGCATACATCTGCCACGGCGTCCACATGCCCTGTCCAAAAGAGAAATTGCTGGTCAGCGCCGCCAGCGCGCCAACCATAAAACCATTGCGGCGGCCAAGCGTCGCCCCCGCGATAATGGCGATGGCACTCACGGGTTTAAAGTCGGGAATGGGGCCAAACAAGATGCGCCCCGCCGCGGCCAACGCCGCCAGAACCAGCGTTGGCATAATCTGGCGCAGGCCCGGTCGCGACGCCTCGTAGCCTGCAAAGAACAGCGCAAGCACCAGCGCCACCACGACAAGCATGGCGAGCGCCGCCTGCTCGACGCCCGCCAGCAACGCCGCAGCCATCACGGCTGGCACCGCCAGCAGCAGCGGTATCTCCTGTTTTGCGAGTAGGCGCACGATGCGATAATCCGCCATCCCATCACGCCCTATAAAACACGTTGTCGGCAAAGAAGTCGGTCGGCGGCTCCATGCAGGCGATCTCGCCGCCAAACATCATAGCAATGTCATCGGCAACCTGCTCGGCAAAATCCAGATCGTGCGTGGACATAATGACGGTGCCGCCAGCCTTCGCATGGTCACGCAGGGCGCGGGCGATAATGCAGCGACTTGCCAGGTCAAGGCCCTTGGTGGGCTCATCAAGCAACAGCAGCTCGGGGCCGATCAGCAGCAGCTTTGCCAACGCAAGCAGCTGGCGCTGTCCGCCCGAAAGATCGTAGGGGTGGCGCGTCTCCAGGCCGTCCAATCCCAGTTGCGCCGCACGCTCCCGCGCCAAGTTCTCGTCATATCCGCAGGTCGAGGCCCATTCCATCAGCTCGTCGCGCACCGTCTCGGCAACCAGCAGGGCCTTGGGGTTCTGCGGCAGCAGCGCAGCCGAGGCCGCCCCGCGCACCATACGACCACGCTGCAGCTTGGCAGTCTTGGCCAGCACCGAAAGCATCGTCGACTTGCCGCAGCCGTTTCCGCCCACGACTGCATGCACCGCGCCAGCCGAAAACGACGCATCGAGCCCGCGCAGCACCCAACCGCACGCGCGATCGTAGCGAAACCAGCCTTCCGACAGGGTGGTAGCCGACCCAGCGTGCATTTTTTGGAGTATTCTGCTTCCATCCGTGCGCGGGAAGGCTTCCGAGCCGTTCTCGAGCGACGTTTGCGCCACAAATTCGGACGATTTGTCCAATTCCGAGCTTTTTTTCGCGCTCGATACGTCCCCGGGCGGCTCCAGAGAGCCCAAATTGTCCTCACGCCTGCTGAATACTCCGTTTTTTGCACATCGGACGGCACCCCACCCCAACATGTCGTCGGAAAACAGCGATTCTCGGCGTCCCAAAGAAGCCATATCCGCCACCTCGCGCACGTGACCGTCCTCAATCCGGTACGCACATGTCGCATACTCGAGCATTGGGCGCGGTTGATGCGTAGCCACAACAACCGTGCAGCCCAACTCACGGTTCACGCGAAACAGCGCGTGCAGAAAATTCTTCTCGGCAACGGGATCGAGCTGAGACGTGGGCTCGTCGAGTAGCAGCACACGCGGACGCAACGCCAGAACGGCCGCCAACGACAGCAACTGTTTGCGACCACCCGAAAGCGTGTCAGTATCGCGGTGGAGCCAGTCCTCCAGCCCAAAGAAATAGCTGGTCTCGGCTACACGACGGCGCATCTCATCACGCGCTAGACCCAAGTTTTCCAGGCCAAACGCCATCTCGTGCCACACGGTTTCACACACGATCTGGTTCTCGGGATCCTGAAACACATAGCCCATGCGCTCTGCGGACGCCCGAACGTCCATATCGGCAACGCTCTCACCCAGCACGCACAGCTCGCCGGCGCATTCGCCCATCGGCGCGATCTCGGGTTTGAGCAGCGAGAGCAGCGTCGACTTGCCCGACCCGGTACCGCCAACGAGCAGTGCAAACGCACCTTGGGGAACAGACCAGTCGAGCCCGTCGAGCACCAGCGCCTCAGCCCCGGGGTAGGTAAAGCTCAGGCCCCGTACCTCAATCGCCGGAATATCCGGGCCGCACGCCGCGCCCGACACCGGGCCCCTATCCAACCGAGCCATCAGCCAAACCTCTTCTCATCAATCGCGTGCAACGCGCAAGGCAGCACCATCCAGGCAGCGTACACGACATAGCCCGGCCACGGCGCCGGCACCGAGAGCTGCGGATAAAACGAATACTGCGTCGTCGCGGTCCACGCCACTGCCACCGTGACCACGCCAAACAGCGCAAGCCCAACCAGCGCGGCAACGTCGCTGCGCCCCAGCCGATACCGCGCATACGTCGTACGACGCGTCGCGGCACCCCACCCGCGCGAGCGCATCGCGTCCGCGCGCTCCAGCGAATCTTCCATGCCCCAGCCCATCAACACGCTCGACGCCCGCAGGCGCGAGCGTACGGGGTCGGCCGGCGCGCGGCCCGGCACATCAATCGCATCCTGCACCGCCAGCACCGTACGACCGCGGCGCAAAAACTGCGGGATAAGCCGCATGCACATCGAGATCATGAGCGCAATCACCGGTGCGGCATTACCCAGCAGCGCGAGCACCTTGTCGTATTCGAGCATCGACGCCGCGGCCTCAAACCACAGCACGCTCGCCACAAACAGCCCGCCCATGCACAGGCCGTATACCATGCTCTCCAGATACACCGCGCGCATACCAATACGGAACAGCTCCGTCGAGCCCGAGGCGCTAAACAGCGGGTTGACCAGTGCAATGATCAAAATCACCGGCAGCTGCCAGCGAAGCGCGCCCAACGTGCGGGCAGCCCCGCGCGTCGCAAATCCATACGCCAACCCGCCCGCGAGCGACAGCGCGATCAGCACCGGTTGCATCGAGAACATGGTGAGCCCCAGCGTCAGCACCATGTAGAGTGCCGGCACCGCCGGATGCGACATCGCGAATGCCGCGACGGGCTCGTTGCCCGATTCCTCTCGCATGATATCCACGGGCACCCTCATCCCCTCGCTCAAACGCCAACGGCGTAGCGCCGCCGGCGCCATACACAACCAGCGCAAACGCCGCGCCCGCGGCACCGACATCGGCCGCCATGCGTCAATCGTTACGCGCTCATCATATGCCTGCGGTATCATATTGCGCCGTGTATCGTTTCCAAACACACGTCTCTATAACGTAACAGGAGATCACATGGACGCAACCGCAATTATCCTCGCCGCCGGCGAGGGCACCCGCATGAAGTCGAACCACTGCAAGGTTTCGCACAAGATCTTGGGTAAGCCCATGGTCCAGTGGATCGTCGATGCCACCATCAAGGCTGGCTGCAGCCGCGTCGTGGTCGTCATCGGCAGCCACGCCGACGAGATGCGCGCCCTTATCGACGGCGCCTACGCCACCAGCGCCACCAAGGTCGAGTGCGTCGAGCAGACCGAGCGCCTGGGCACCGGCCACGCCGTAAAGGTCGCGCTCGAGGCCTGCGACATCGCGCAAGGCCCGGTCGTCGTGCTCAACGGCGACCTGCCGCTCATCACCGCCGACACCGTCGCCAAGTTCGCGCAGACCGTCGCCACTGGCGAGCTCGCCTGCACCGTCATGACCATGACCCCGCCCGACCCCTTCGGCTACGGCCGCATCAAGCTGGGCGCCGACGGCCAGATCGAGCGCATCATCGAGCAGAAGGACTGCGCGCCCGAGCAGGCCGCCGCGCTGCTCGAGTGCAACGCCGGCTGCTACGCCTTCGACGGCGCGCAGCTCGCCGCCCACATTGACGAGATCGGCAACGACAACGCGCAGTCCGAGTACTACCTGCCCGATATGCTCGAAATTCTCAAAGGCCACGGCCAGGCGGTCTCCATCTTCCACTGCGATGATTACCGCGACGGTCTGGGCGTCAACAGCCGCATCCAGCTCGCACAGCTCACCGCCATCGCGCGCGACCGCATCAACGAGCACTGGATGGCCGAGGGCGTTACCTTCATCGACCCCACGCAGGCTTGGATCGGCCCCGACGCCGTCATCGGCCGCGACACCATCGTGTGGCCGCAGACGCACCTGATCGGCCGCGTCACCGTGGGCGAGGAGTGCCAGCTCGGCCCCAACAGCCGCCTCACCGACACCACCGTCGGCAGCGGCTGCACCATCGATGAGACCATCGCCATCGAGGCCGTCATCGAGAACGGCGTCGACTGCGGCCCGCGCGCCTACCTGCGCCCGGGCACCCACATGCTCGACGGCTCCAAAGCCGGCACGCACGTGGAGATCAAGAAGTCTACGATCGGCGAGGGCTCCAAGGTGCCGCACCTGTCCTACATCGGCGATACCACCATGGGCTCCGGCGTCAACGTGGGCGCGGGCTCCATCACCTGCAACTACGACGGCGTACACAAGCACAAGACCGTCATCGGCAAGGATGCCTTCATCGGCTCCGACACCATGATGGTCGCGCCCGCCCAGATTGGCGACGGCGCGCTCGTGGCCGCCGGCTCCGTCATCACCGAGCTCGTCCCGGCCGACGCACTCGGCCTGGGCCGCGCCCGTCAGGTAAACATTGAGGGCTGGGCCGCCGATTATCGCCGCCGTCTGCACGAGGACGACGAGGTATAACGTTTTACCAAGCATCTAAGGAGCTGTTCCCATGGGGACGGCTCCTTTTTCTATCGTGACCTGCGCGACAGGATGAGTGGTCGGTTCGTGTCCGTTGACGGTAAAGACGTTATCAAGACCCGATTAACCCCGTCGCGCGGTTACAATGCAACAAGGCATCTATATGGCATTCGATGTATAAAGGAGAAGGGTAATGCCGATTAATGATCCCGAGAAGTCGGAGAATATGCGCAAGTCCATCCGCGTGTATTCCGGTTCCTCCAACCGTCCCCTCGCTCAGAAGATTGCTGAGTACCTTGGGGTCGAGCTTTCGGGCCTTACGCTAAAGCAGTTCGCCAATGGTGAGATTTACGCCCGCTACGACGAGACCGTCCGCGGCGCCGACGTCTTCCTGATTCAGTCCGTGGCCGGCGGCAACGTCAACGACATGCTCATGGAGCTGCTCATCGCCACCGACGCTGCCAAGCGCGCATCTGCCCGCTCCATCACCGCCGTCATCACCCACTACGGCTATGCCCGCCAGGACCGCAAGGCCGGCCCGCGCGAGCCCATCACCGCCCGCCTCGTCGCCAACCTGCTCGAGCGCGCCGGCGTCAACCGCATCATCACCCTCGACCTGCACCAGGGCCAGATCCAGGGCTTCTTCGATATCCCGGTTAACCACCTGTCCGCACTGCCGCTGTTTGGCCAGTACTACAACGACATGAACTTCGACACCGATAACCTGGTTGTCGTCTCCCCCGACGTGGGTCGCGCCAAGGCCGCCAAGAAGCTGTCCGACATGCTCGGCTGCAGCCTCGCCATCGCCCACAAGGGCCGTCCGCGCCACAACGCCGCCGAGGTCATGGGCATCATCGGCGACATCAAGGGCAAGACCTGCATCATCAACGACGACATGATCGACACCGCTGGCACCCTGTGCGCCAACGTCAAGGAGCTCAAGGCTATGGGCGCCGGCGACATCTACGTCTGCGCCACCCACGGCATCTTCTCCGGTCCGGCCATCGAGCGTCTGAACGACGCCCCCATCGTCGAGTGCGTCGTCACCGACGCCATCCCCGTCGAGGTCGGCGGCAAGATCAAGACTATCTCGGTCGCCGAGGAGTTCGCTCAGGCCATCTCCGCCGTTTACCACGAGGAGCCCGTCTCCACGCTCGTCGGCGGCGACTTCGCGCTGTAATCGCATCGTCCTTGCAACCCGGCGCATCGCCGTCGGAACAGAAGAAACCCCCGCGCTCCCCCTTGCTTCGCAAAGGTCGCGCGGGGGTTTCTTCTGTTCCGACGGCTCGCTCTGCCGCGGCCGCGCTTTTGTCTGGTGGGATTTCGCTGAAACGAAGTCTCGCCTTCGGCGGGCGTGGTAGCCTTTGTCGTTGATTAAACTTTTATGTGTAACGGAAGGACAAATATGGCAGCTGCACAGCCGCTTAAGATTCGCATGGTTGCCGGACTTGGCAACCCGGGTGAGGAATATGCCGAGACCCGCCACAACGCTGGCTTTAAGGCAATCGACGAGCTGGCCCGTCAGGCCGGCGTCACGTACTGGAAAAACCAGGCCGGCGCCCAGGTCGCGCTCATCAATATCAACGACCCCGAGGAAGAGGGCGGCAAGCGCCAGATTGTGCTGGTCAAGCCGCAGTCGTACATGAATACCTCGGGCGGCCCCATCTCCAAGCTCTGCCGCGAGTACAAGATCAAGGCCGAGGAGCTGCTCGTCATCCACGACGAGCTCGATATTCCCGCCGGCGACGTACGTGTTAAGGTGGGCGGCGGGCACGCCGGCCACAACGGCCTGCGCTCCATCATCGACAAGATGGGCAGCCGCGACTTCAGCCGCATCCGCACCGGCATCGGCAACCCTCCCGGCAAGATGGCCGTCGCCGACTACGTGCTTAAGCAGTTGCGCGCCCGCGAGGCCGAGGACTTCCAGGACACCTGTGCCCGCGCGGCCGACGCTGCGGGCCTCGCCATCGTGCACGGCGTGGTCTATGCCCGCGACCACGTCAACGGCGCCGCCTCCGCCAACGGCAAGCACTAAAACCTACCATTTAGGGATGTTAATTTTGGCAGGTTTTATGTGCGGAAACACCGCAACGGCCGCATCGCAATTGACTCTGTGCCGCCATACATATGCAGCGCCCCAAAGGGGGCCGGCCCCACCGATGCGCGAGGCCGGCCCCCTTTGTCGTTTTGCCTGATAAAACCTGCCAAAATAAACCTGTCCCTTTTTGGCAGGTCACTTTTCCCAACCGCCGAAGACACACGTAAACAGCATGTCCATGAGGGTATAATTCGTACCGTATGTCTGCACAACGCCTGTGCGCGTACGGTTTTATTCGGGCTGCCGTCCATTTCCGTGGAGGCACGGTTCGGCCGCCCTAACAAGAGAGGGGTTCTATGTATAAGATCCTGGAGAAGACGCAGTTCTCGGAGAAGGTGTTCAAGTTCCGCATCGAGGCGCCTGCAATCGCCAAGCATGCGCACGCTGGACAGTTCCTCATGGTTCGCGCCAACGAGACGGGCGAGCGCGTCCCGTTTACCCTGGCCGGCTGGAACGGTGACGAGGGCTGGGTCGAGTTCATCTTCATGGTGATCGGCAAGACCACCGAGATGCTTTCCACCTACGAGGCCGGCGAGTCGCTGCGCGACGTCGTGGGTCCGCTGGGCGTTCCCACCGAGATGGCCGAGGGCCCCTGCGCCGTCATTGGCGGCGGCGTCGGCCTGGCAATTGCCTTCCCGGTCGCCAAGCACCTGGTCGAGACCGGTCACGAGGTCCACGCCATCATGGGCGCCCGCACCAAGGACCTCCTGCTCATGGAGGACCAGTTCCGTGAGCTCCTCGACGAGGACCACATCCACATCACCACCGACGACGGCTCCTACGGCGAGCAGGGCGTTGTCACCGCTCCGCTGGAGCGCCTGCTGCAGGACAAGGCCGTGAGCCAGGTCTTCTGCGTCGGCCCCGTTCCGATGATGAAGTTCTCGACCCTCACCGCCCAGAAGTACGACACCCCCATCACCGCGTCGCTCAACCCCATCATGGTTGACGGCACCGGCATGTGCGGCTGCTGCCGCGTCGAGGTGGGCGGCGTGACCAAGTTCGCTTGCGTCGACGGCCCCGACTTCGATGCCACCCTGGTCGACTGGGATGACCTTCGTGCCCGCCAGGCCGCTTACCGTTCCGAAGAGGGCGCGTCCCTCAAGGCCTATGAGGAAAAGAGCTGCGCATGCCACTAGTTAACGGTCGTTTCGTTGCCGATATGAAGTCGCCCCGCACCCCCGATAACGAGGAGCCGGCTGCCGAGCGCGCCTGCGACTTCCGCCCCGTCGACAAGGGCTTCACCGAGGAGATGGCGCTGGCCGAGGCCGAGCGCTGCCTCAACTGCAAGAAGCCGTTCTGTGTTGAGGGCTGCCCCGTCAACATCAACATCCCCCGCTTTATCGAGCAGATCCGCGCGAAGGACTTCGGCGGCGCCCTCGATACCATCCGCGAGGACTCCATGCTTCCCGCCATCTGCGGCCGCGTCTGCCCGCAGGAGAACCAGTGCGAGGGCAAGTGCATCCGTGGCAAGAAGTCCGAGCCCGTGGCCATCGGTCAGCTCGAACGCTTCCTGGGTGACCGCCCCGAGCTCGCCTCCACGCCCAAGATGGCCCCCAAGAACGGCAAGAAGGTCGCCGTCGTCGGCTCCGGCCCGTCCGGCATCACCTGCGCTGGCGAGCTCGCCCGCAACGGCTTTGACGTCACCGTCTTCGAGGCTTTCTTCACCGGCGGCGGCGTGCTGGTCTACGGCATCCCCGAGTTCCGTCTGCCCAAGGCAGTCGTCAAGCGCGAGATCGACGGCCTGGAGGACATGGGCGTCAAGTTTGAGTACAACTCCGTCGTGGGCAACATGGCCACGGCCGAGGAGCTGTTCGAGCAGGGCTTCGACGCCATCTACGTGGCGACCGGCGCTGGCCTGCCCAAGTTCCTCAACGTCCCCGGCGAGAACCTGCCCAACGTCTTCTTCGCTAACGAGTACCTCACCCGCGTGAACCTGATGAAGGCCAACAAGTTCCCCGAGTACGACACCCCCACCAAGCACGGCAAGAACGTCGTCGTCTTTGGTGGCGGCAACGTGGCTATGGACGCCGTCCGTACCGCCAAGCGTCTGGGCGCCGAGCACGCCATCATCGCCTATCGTCGTACCGAGGACGAGATGCCCTGCCGTCGCGCCGAGCTGCACCATGCTAAGGCCGAGGGCGTCGAGGTTCTGCCGCTCGTCTCCCCGCTCGAGTTTGTCGCTGGCGAGGACGGCTCCGTGTGCGCCGTCAAGGTCCAGAAGATGGAACTCGGCGAGCCCGACGAGTCCGGCCGTCGTCGCCCGGTGCCCATCGAGGGCGCCATCGAGGAGATCCCCTGCGACGTCGCGATCTCGGCTATCGGCACCAACGCCAACCCCTTCGCAAAGAAGATCGGCGGCAAGATGGAGCTCAACAAGTGGGGCTACATCGTTGCCGACGAGGAGACCGGCCAGACCACCGATCCCCGCATCTGGGCCGGCGGCGACATCGTCACCGGTGCCGCTACGGTCATTCTGGCGATGGGCGCCGGCAAGAAGGCCGCTGCTTCCATCACCAAGAGCCTGCTGGGCGAGTAATCACCCACAGCGCTAGCCATCAAACGGCAAAGTCCCCGTCGAACACACGTCCGGCGGGGACTTTTTCTATGCCGACCACCCAAACCACCACGATGGGGCAGGCACCTTTGTGGCGGTTTGGGACTTGCCCGGTCGTTTTGTCTCAATCTGTAACAGCTGGAGTCCGTTGAGCCCTGCAGTTGTTACAGATTGAGATATTGTGCCGGCCGGCCACGCTGCATCTCAATCTGTAACAGTTAGAGACCAAATATGCCGCCTGGTGTTACAGATCAAGACGTTGGGCTGACGGCCGAACGGTTCATCTCAATCTGTAACAGTTAGAGCCATTTTCGCTGGCTTGGTGTTACAGATCGAGACTATGCAAAAGCCGAGGATAGGCACTGCCGCCAAGGCCTTTCCCTCGGCCTAAAACAAAAACCACCACAAAGGTGCCTGTGTCCCCCTTGTGGTGGTTTGGTCGGTTAGTCTTCGAGCTGCGCTACTTTGTAGCGGTAGGCAGCGGCGATAACGTCTTTGCAGCCCTCGCGGCCCAGCTTGGCGCGGTTGACGACGATGTCCTTACCGCTCGTCATCTTCCACTTGCCGGCGCTGTAGCGCTTGTAAAAAGCCTCACGCGCCTTCTGCTGCTGCTTGACCAGCTTGGCGCCCTTCTTTTTATTAAGGCCACGCTTCTTGCGCACAATCTCGACGCGATCCTCAAAGGGAGCGGTCACCAGCACGGCAATGTGGTTGGGGTTGTTGCGAAGCAGGTAATCGGACAGACGGCCTTCGATAATGCAGCTCTCGGTCTCGCCCAGGTCCAAAATCACCTGGCTCATCTTCTGGAACAACTTGTCCGAGTACGAACGCGCATCGTAGCGGTCGGGCAGAAACGCCATGTTCTCCACGGCCAGACGCTCGTCGTAGGCGGCCATCTTATCGAGCGACTCGCCCGCGCGCAGCGACGCACGCACCAGCAGCTCGTTGTCATACAGCGGAATCCCCAACTCGTCGGCAAGCATGCGACCAATCTCGTGGCCCTCGGCGCCAAAGTCGCGCGCGATGGTAATGACCACAGGATTCTTCTTATTCTCCAGATCGCTCATCGCGATTCCTTTCTCTATGTGACAAAGGGGCTGTCCCTTTGCCACATTCTACGCTGCCACCATTCGCCTCTGATATGCGCGAACCAGCAGCGAGATACCAAAGTTGAGCACAAAGTACATCGCAAACACCAGGCCGTAGAGCATAAGCACCTGCGACAGGTCGATCGCGTGGGCCATCACGACGTTTGCCGTGTACATGAGCTCGGCCACGTTAATACCCGAAAGATACGAGCTGTCCTTGATGACGGTCGTGCACTGGCTAAACAGCGCCGGAATGATCGTCTTAAACGTCTGCGGCAGAATGATGTAGCGCATGGTGGCAAAGAAGCCGAAGCCCTGGCTCTGCGCTGCCTCAAACTGGCCGCGCGGAATCGAGTTGAGACCGCCGCGCACAATCTCGGCCATAACAGCACTGGTAAACAGCGTAAAGGCGATGGTCGAAATCACAATGTCCAAACCCTGCACAGTAAAGTAGATAAACAGGATCCACAGCAGGTTCGGCGTGCAACGGAACAGCTCGATATAGGCGCTCACCAAAATACGGAACGGGCGGGGCGCATAGCTCTTAACGAGCGCCAGCACCGTGCCAAAGATGAGCGAGAAAAAGATCGACAGCGCCGAGATCTCGATGGTCTTAACAAAGCCGCCCCAAATGTAGAGCAGGTTGGTCGCGTTGAAGATTTCCATGCGCTAGGCCTCCTCTACGTTGTCGAGCCCCAGCTCGGCCAGGCTCACGCCACGCGGACGCTCCTTGGAGCGGCGCTCGAGCCACTGCACCAGCATGGCGAGCGGAAAGCAAATGATGAAGTACATAAGGCAGCAGACGATGTATCCCTGCAGGTAACCGTACAGACTCACAAAGTTGTCGGAACGGTACATAAGGTCGCCGCCGGCCACAAGCGCCAGCACCGACGTGTTCTTGACCAGGTTGAGCGCCTGGTTACACAGCGGGGGCAGAATGATCTTGAACGTCTGGGGCAGTACGATGTACCAGTATGCCTGCGCACGGGTGAAGCCCTGGCTCTGGGCCGCCTCCATCTGACCGCGCGGAACCGCCTCGATACCAGTGCGGATGACCTCCGAAATGTAGGCCGCGTGATACAGGCCCACACCCAAGAAGCCCAGCACGAACGGCGCGATGCGCACCGGCTGGTCGGCACCGGTTATGGCCTGTAAAAACTGAGGACCGGCCATGTACATAAAGAGCACCTGTACGGGCAACGGGGTGTTCTGGTAAAACTCCACGTACACGCGGCTTATGGCGCGCAGCACGCGCGAGCGAGTGGTAGAGAACACGCCCAGCAGCGTGCCCAGCACCAGCGACAGCAACAGACCGGCAACGACCACCTGCAGCGTCGCGCCAAAACCCTCCCAGAAGGGCCCCATGTTTTGAAATGTCGTCGACCAACGGTCGGCGTCAAATAATCCTTCGGGCATTTGATTCCTTCCTTGGACGATGCGCCTATACAAGACCCCAGGTCTTGACCTCTTGGTCGAGCCAGCCATCGGCCAGGCGATCGCAAATCACCTGATCGACCACAGCCGAAAGGTCGCAGCCCTTCTTGGTCGCCACGCCGTAGCCCTGCTCGCCAAACTTGACCTCGGGCTGTAGCAGCTCAACGGTCTCGTTCATGTAACCGGCCAGCGTGGAGCGGTCCATGGCAAAGACGTCGATATTGCCGGCGTCGAGCGAACTCTTGATGATGGGGTAGCCGCTAAAGGCCCTAAACTCGGGCTCGCAGCCAAAGCCATTGTCCTTGATCATCTGCTCGATCAGGCCCTGCGTGGTAGCACCCTGGCTCACGCCGATGACCTTGCCGTCCAGATCCTCAATCGAGGTAAAGCCCGAACGCTTCTTGACCATGAGTCCCACGTAGTCGGTGCGGTACGGCGTCGAGAAATCCCAGCTCTTCTTGCGCTCGTCGGTGATGGTGTAGGTCGCCGCGACCACGTCGAGTTGGCCGTTATCGATCAGCGGGCCGCGTGTCTTGGGCGTTACGTCGGTAAACTCGACAAGCTCCTGGGCGCGGGCCTCCTTATAGCTCACGCCAAAGACGGCAGCGGCGATCTGGTAGCACAAATCGACTTCCATGCCCTCAAAGCGTCCCTTGGCGGTGTCGTAATAGCCGTAACCGGGAACATCCTTCTTAACGCCGGCATTCAGATGGCCACGCGACTTGATGGCCGCAAGCTTGGACCCCTTGTCGGAGCCCTCGCTGCTGGTGGAGTTGCCGCAACCGGTAAGCGCGGTCCCCGTCAGCGCAAGCATGCCGGCGCCAGCCAGCTGCAAAAAGTGACGGCGCGACACGGCCGCCCTCGTCATATCCGTCATGTCCATCACCGCGCCTAGTGCAGAATCTTGGACAGGAACTCGCGGCAGCGCGGGTTCTCGGGGTTATCGAAGAAGTGCTCGGGCGTGCCCTCCTCCAGAATGCGGCCGTCCTCCATAAAGATGACGCGGTCGGCCACCTGGCGCGCAAAGCCCATCTCATGCGTCACGCAGATCATGGTGATGTCCTCCTGCGCAAGCTCAATCATAACGTCCAGAACCTCCTGGACCATCTCGGGGTCGAGCGCCGAGGTCGGCTCGTCAAACAGGATGATGGGCTGCTTGGTACACAGGGCACGGGCGATGGCGATGCGCTGCTGCTGACCACCCGAGAGATTCTGCGGATACTCGCCGGCCTTATGCGCCATGCCGACGCGCTTGAGCGCGGCGATGGCGATCTCGGTCGCCTCCTCCTTGCTCTTCTTTTGCAGCTTGATGGGCGCGAGCGTCAGGTTGCCGAGCACCGTCATGTTGGGATACAGGTTGAACTGCTGAAACACCATGGAACTATACTTGCGAGCCATCTCCAGGTGGTTCTTTTTGGTGAGCGGCGTACCGTCGATGATGACCTCGCCCGACGTGGGCTCCTCAAGATAATCGACACAGCGGATGAGCGTCGACTTACCCGAGCCGGAAGGCCCGATCATTACGAGCTTCTCGCCGCGCTTGACGGTGAGGTTGATATCTTTGAGCACATGCAGGTCGCCAAAGTACTTGTTGAGATGCTTGATCTCGATCATGTCTGCCATGAATGTCCCTTCCCTGCGTTTACACGAGTTGAACTATTGTACGGAAAGAACCACGTTTCCGCAGCCCACACTACATTCCCGTAAAGAACCCGCAATCTTCCACCCACTCATTGGGGACGGACTTAAATGAGTACCCCCGTGGGTACTCATTTAAGTCTGTCCCCAATGGGCATCGAAAATAATACAACCGCCCTTGTTGAGCATAAGTCAGCGAAAACCCGTACACGCGAGCAAGGTGACGTGAAATGAAAGGGCGCAGACCTTATGGTCGCGCCCTTGAAATTGAACGTCAGATTGCCGCGTGTACGGGTTTACAGCGTCGAGCCGTTACGCGGTTTGGTAAAACCGCGTAACAAATTACGCGAGTTTGGCACCGACGATCTTTGCCGCGGCAGGCTTGTCGAAGTTGCCGCCGGTGGCCTTGCCCAGAGCGCCCATGACCTGGCCCATCTGCTTCTTGGACGTGGCACCCAGCTCGGCGATAACTTGCTCAATCAGGGCCTCGAGCTCCTCGCCCGAAACCTGCGCGGGCAGCAGGCTCTCCAGAATCTTGACCTGCTCGGTCAGGTTGTCGGTACGCTCTTGGTCGGTGCCGGCCTTGATGGACATCTCCAGCGTCTCGCTCGTCTGCTTAATCAGACGCTTGATCATGCTGTTGACGTCTTCCTCGGTCACATCGCGGCGCTCGTTGACCTCGATATTCTTCACCTCGGCCTTGACCTGGCGAATGATGGACAGGCGAACCTTGTCCTTAGCCTTCATGGCTGCGATCATTTCCTTCTGCAGCTCTTCGTTGGTCATCTGCAAATCCTCCTCAATAGTGCGGGCGACACTCACACGAGCGCCGCCCCATGATTACTCAGTCGTCGACGAATTGTCGGTCGAACTCTTGGTGACGCCCTTCAGGCTGACGTTGTACGGCACGTCCTTGGGCATGGGGTTAACGGTGATGTCGGCGTCCTTCTTGTACTGCTCCAGCCACTCGCTGTACGCAGTGCTCTCTGCCTGCGTCTTCACCACGTTGGAGACATACTTCTTGATGTCCTTGGGTACCTGCTTGATATCATCGACCTGATTATCGACATGGAAGTAGTCGGTGCACTTGATGATGTGGTAACCATACGTCGACTCGACGACGTCGCTCACATCGCCCTTGTTGAGCCCCTCGAGCGCCGCCTGGTAGCTGTCGACGAAGGTAGTGAGCTTATCCCAACCCACATCGCCCTTCTTCTCCTTGGAGCCGGTGTCGTCGGAATACTGCTCCACGGCGTCCTCAAAGCTCAGCTCGCCGGAGTTAATCTTGTCCAGGCACTCCTGCGCCTTGGCCTTGGCGGCAGCCTTGTCCTCGTCGGATGCGTCGGAATCGACCTTGATCAGGATGTTCGACGAGCGGCGGGCATCGTTGTACTTCGACAGGTTCTCGTTGATGTAATCGACGATCTCGCTGTCCTTGGGCTTGCTGGTGGGCGCCACGGCTTCCTTGAGCTTTTGCTGCGCCAGGCTCTCCTTGAGCGAGTCCTTGTAGGTGTCCTCGGTGTAGCCGTAGGTCTTAAGGGCCTTCTTAAAGGCCTTGGCACCGCCCGCGCTCTTGCACGCGTCCTTCCAAGCCTTCTCGACCTCCTCGTCCGACACCGTCACGCCGTTCTCCTTCTGTGCCTGTTGAAGCAGAATCTGCTGCGTGTAGGAGTCGATGAGTTGCTTGCGGTACTTCTTGGGCGTGAGGTCGTTGTCGACCAGATACTGTGCCCAGTCCTTGTCCTTGGTGTAGCCGTAGGACGTGCGCATGCTCATGATCTGCTTGGTCACGGTGTCCTCGGTGAGGTTGGTGCCGTTGATAGTGGCAGCTACACCGCCGGTAAGCTTGTAGCCCGAGGTATCCTCTGCCTGCGACATCAGGCCGGAGCACGCCATGGCCGAGACGGAAAGCAGCATTGCCAGCACGCCGATGACCACCAGAACGATCTTGACGGTCTTGGACACGCGGGTCTTGCGCTGCTTCTTGCGAGAGCTGGAGGCGGCGCGAGCCTGCTGCTCGGGCGTCGGCTCGGGTGCGGGGTTCTTTTTCTTATTTGCCATAGTTGGCCTTTCGCATAACGAATCGAACAAACGCCATTGTGTCACAACGCAGCCCCCGCGGCACGCTTGGTGCATTGGGGACAGGTTAATCTGCACCATTTTGGTGCAAAGGGGACAGCTCTGGCAGCCAGCAGTTAGGGACGTTCCTTATAATATGAGCAGGACATTGTCAAGAGGCAAAATCG
>DXLV01000022.1:0-2384 GCA_019414545.1 Collinsella sp.
TATCGTGTTACGCATTGAGGACCTGGACGATCGCTGCAAGCGCCCGGAACTTGCCGCCCAATTGATTGACGACCTGGCCTGGCTGGGGCTGGAGTGGGACGAAGGCCCCTACTACCAGCACGACCGCCTCGACCTGTACGAGAGCGCCTTGCGCCGGCTGAAAGACGCCGGCCTCACCTATCCCTGCTTTTGCACGCGCGCCGAGCTCCACGCCGCGAGCGCACCGCACGCGAGCGACGGCACGCCCATCTACCGTGGCGCCTGCCGAAGTCTTTCGGCCGAGGAGGTGGCCCGCCGCAGCGCCCTGCGCGCCCCGGCCACACGTCTGTGCGTGCCCACCGTCGACGACCTCGCAGACGACGTGATCGAATTTGTGGACCGCACGTACGGGGCCCAATGCGAGGCGCTCGCCACCGAGTGCGGCGACTTTTTGGTGCGCCGCAGCGACGGCGTGTTTGCCTATCAGCTAGCCGTGGTGGTCGACGACGCTGCCATGGGCGTCACCGAGGTCGTGCGCGGATGCGACCTGCTGGGGTCCACGCCGCGCCAGATCTATCTGCAGCACCTGTTGGGACTGCCCACGCCGCACTACGCACATATTCCGCTGCTCATGGCACCGGACGGCCGCCGCCTTTCCAAACGAGACCGCGATCTGGACCTGGGCGAACTCCGCGCCCGCTTTGGCACGCCCGAAGCGCTGCTGGGCTGGCTCGCCGGGCAAACGGGCATCGCGCCGGACACCACGCCGCGCTCTGCCGAGCGGCTGGTCGAGCACTTTAGCTGGGATGTTATCCGCAAGCACAGGGAGAACATCACCGTAACGGCTGAGTAATCAGGCACCCCACCCCTGCGCAACATCCCAGGGCTGGAGTTCGTCGCCCAAGCGAACGATGCAGTCGTAGAGCACGGTATGACGCTCGGCCGGGTTGGCATCTCGATGAAAATGCCCGTAGTACCAGCGCTTGTAGTCCAAGCGATCTTCCAGCTCATCGAAAAACGCCGTAAGCCGATCAACGGCGGGGCAATTCCAGCCGGGCGCCGGATAAAGCGTGGGCGAAAGCATGCGCGTAGAGCAGGTGTGGGTGACCACGTAGTCGACCTTCCAGCCCACGCTGTCGAGCTTTGTCCGTGCCTCCTCAAAGTTGCGGTCGTCCGGCAGCTCCTGCGGCCACCAGCTGGAATACGGAATGCGGTATTCCTTGTCCACGCTCGTGGCGCCGCCCATGGTAAAGACCGTTGAGCCGTCGAGCTCAAAAACCTCGCCGCGCGTCAGGCGCCGTATGGGCGAGGTGTCCGACAGACGCTGCGTCAACCCACCATGCCACAGCTCCATGGGGCGTTCCGCCCAGTGATCGAAGCGCTCGTGGTTGCCGTCGACAAACAGCACGGTGTAGGGCCGCGACTCCAGCCAAGCGATGTCGGCACACTCCTCGGCAGAGAAATCCCACGGGAAGCCAAAGTCGCCGGCGATAATCAGATAGTCGTCGCTCGTCAGGCTATCCCCAAGATCCCAATCGCGCAGCTTTTGCATGTCGATGCCACCGTGAATGTCGCCCGTCACATAGACCGTCATCGGATCACCACTTCCCTGTAAATCGCTAGCCCGCATTCTGCACGATCGCCAAGCAAACCGTTCCAGCCCTTCCGTCCCTTAGGGCTTACCCTTCGTTCTTCCATCCAAACGGGTCAAGTACCCAAAAACCAGATCGAGCACGCCGCCGGTCATCATGGCGGCGGCAAGGGCGATGATGACGTGCAGAGAACTGGCACTTCGGAGCACATCAAACGGCCCCAGAACAGCCAGCAGCGCGACCGCTGCGCCGGCAAGGCACAGCGCGAGGCACGGCCCCGCGCCCTTGACGCACTTCTTTGCAAGGTGCTTGGTGTCGTCACTCATCGATATCGAACTCCTTAGAGGGTCGCTGTTCAGATGCATGCCGCCGTGGCAGAACGAAGCGGCAGAGTAAGTGTCACATGCCGTGCAGACATCAATGGAGAAACCGCCTGCTCGACCAACCCTTGACGCCGTTTTGTACCGGCACCCCATCTCCCGCTATCGAGGTCTAATACTTTTCCCACTGCCACCCAAAAACTCATCCAACATTAATCTTGGCTCAAGAATCGCTTAATCTATAACCTGCACTATAGAGTTCGACCAAGGGCGGGGCGGCGCAACGCAAACCGCCGAACGCAACGCTCGCGCCCGAGCAAATTGCCCGGCGTCGCGCCCATCGAACGAAAGGACAGGTCATGGACGACCTCGAAAAAGTTGAAACCATCCGCACCAAGTGCAACGTGAGTTACACCGATGCCAAGGCGGCGCTCGACGCTGCCGACGGCAACGTTTTGGATGCCATCATTTGGCTCGAGTCGCAGGGCAAGAC
>DXLV01000022.1:2394-29722 GCA_019414545.1 Collinsella sp.
GACCCAGACCACGTCGGCGCATGCCGCCACCGAGTCCGCGCCAGTCGATGAGCCCTCTGCCGAGATGGTCGCCGCGCAGGCAGCCTACGAAAAGTCGAGCGAAAAGACCGACTTCTCCAAGAAGATGGACAGCGTGTGGGAGTACCTCAAAAAGCTCTTCCGCCTGAGTCTGGACACCAAGTTTATCGCCACGCGCCGCGATGCGATCATCCTCAACATCCCTATCCTGATTCCCATCGTCGCGCTGTTTGCCTGGGGCGCCACGATATGGCTGATGCTGATTGGCCTGTTCTTTGGCATGCGCTACCGCATCGACAGCGACGGCGACGTGCCCGGCAGCATCAACAACCTTATGGATAGCGCTGCTAACGCCGCGGACGACATCAAGCAAAATCTCAACGACGACAAGTAATCGCAGACGGGGGCACGCATGGCACGGATCCTGATCGTAGAGGACGAGGAGAAAATCGCCCGCTTTGTGACGCTCGAGCTGGAGCACGAGGGCTACCAGGTGGAACACGCCGCCGATGGCCGCACTGCCGTGGACCTGGCACTGGAGCGCGACTACGATCTGATTCTGCTCGACGTGCTGTTGCCGCAGCTCAACGGCATGGAGGTCTTGCGGCGTGTCCGCAAGCACAAGGATGTGCCGGTGATTATGGTCACCGCGCGCGATGCCGTGATGGACAAAGTGGCCGGGCTCGATGCCGGCGCCGACGATTACCTGACCAAGCCATTTGCGATTGAGGAGCTGTTCGCACGGATCCGCGTGGCGCTGAAGCGCTCGGAAGCCGTGCGAGCGGCTTCGGGCGTTGGCGGCGCCGGTACTGGGGCGGGTACGGCAGGCGGCGCGGGCACCGGAGCCGCTGCGATGCCCCCGGTCGGCGACTCGACCCAGGCTTCCGCCGCGCCCTCCCCCGCCGCGCTCGCCGTGGGTTCGGTCGCGCTCGATCCCGACCGCCGCGAAGTCACGGTCGGCGGCTCGCCCATCGCGCTCACGGCCCGCGAGTTCGACGTCCTCGCCCTGCTTATGACGCATGCCGAAACCGTGCTCACGCGCGAGCGCATCGCGCACGAGGCGCTGGGCTACGAATACGTGGGCGACACCAACAACGTCGACGTGCACATCGCGCACCTGCGCGCCAAGATCGAAGACGCCGGCGGTGCCCGCATCATCCAAACCGTGCGCGGGGTGGGCTATGTCTGCCGCGCGTAACGCCGAGACCAAGCGCGTCACCTCCATCGCCCGTGCCATCAACTGGAGCTACATGTGGCGCCGCCTGGCGAGCTACATCTGGCTCGACCTGTGGCTGCTGGTTGCTGCGGCGGCGATCCTCATCTATGGCTATAACCAAACGCTGCCCGACGGCGCGTTTACCGCGGGATGGATCCCCGGTGCCGCCGTCCACGGCATGTCGCTGACGCCCGCGCACGGCTGGGACCCCGCCACGCTCACCTATACCGTCGAGCTTGCGCGCACCACCAAGACCTTCCCCCTCGCGCAGGACCTCATCGCGCTGTGGCCCCTCTATCTTGTCGTTGCAGGTGGGCAGGTCATCAGCGTGCTCAACATGCTCGGCGGCGCCCGCCGCGTGCGCCGCACCATGGCACCGCTCAACGACCTGGCCCTGCGCGTAGACGAGCTCAGCCGTATGCAGCTCTCCGGCGGCAAGATGGAAACGCTGGAGCAGGCCATCGAGCGCGCAAGCGTCGACTCGCCGAGCGTCACCACCGGCGACGCCGACCTGGCGAGCATCGAGGTCGCGCTCAACCGCCTGCTGCGCCAGATGCAAGAGGCAAAGCTGCAGCAGATGCGCTTTGTCAACGATGCAAGCCACGAGCTACGAACGCCCATCGCGGTGATTCAGGGTTACGTAAACATGCTCGACCGCTGGGGCAAAGATGACCCGGACGTGCTGGCGGAATCCATCGCGTCCCTCAAGGCCGAAAGCGAGCATATGCAGGAGCTCGTGGAGCAGCTGCTGTTTTTGGCGCGCGGCGATGCCGGGCGCACGGTCCTGCGGCGTGCGAATACCAACCTGGCCGCACTGGTCGGCGAGGTATGCGAGGAGTCACAGATGATCGATGCCGAGCACACGTATCGGCTGGCTTTTGACGCCTTGCTTGCCAGCGACCCGCGCTGCGACGCGCCCGTCGACGTGGCGCTCGTGAAGCAGGCTCTGCGCGTGATCGTGCAAAACGCCGCCAAGTATTCGGACGCGGGCACATCCATCTCGTTTGGCGTGACGCCGGATGCGGGCGCGGGCACGATCGACATAAGTGTTGAGGACGAGGGCATCGGCATGAACCAGAAATCCGCAGCTCACGCATTCGAACGGTTCTACCGCGCCGACAACGCGCGCGATGCCGGCGCGCAGGGCTCGGGTCTGGGGCTCGCCATCGCCAAGTGGATCGTCGACAGCCACGGCGGCGTCATCGGTGTGACCTCAGTCGAGGGCGTCGGCAGCCGCTTTACGATTCGCCTGCCACGATAGAAAGCCCCTCGGCATAAATAAAGGGATAAGGCCATGCGGCCCTATCCCTTTTTGCTAGCTATAGCAGCTTGTGCGCTACTCGCGGCACAGATGCACGGCGAAGCCGGCGAACTCGCGCTTAAAGTACACGAGTTTGGTGCCGCCGTCGGGCAGCAGCACGCGCGACTCCTCGTTGACCTCGAGTCCGCGCTCGGCAAACCACTTCTCGGCCGCATCGATGTCGTTGACGGCAAAGCCAATGTGGCCCTTGGTGCCACGACCGTTCTGCTTCATGACCTCGATCAGCGAATCGTTAAAGTACGAAACCGGGGTCTCGATGACAGGTAGGCCCATCATCGTCGAGAACAGCTCCGCGATCTCCAGGGCATCGGCCGGGTCGGTGGCGTTAATGCCCACGTGGGCGACGCGCATGCCAAAGAGCTCTACCGGGTTGGCGTTCTGCTCATTCATACAGGCAGCGCCTACTGAGCCATAACGTCGAGAACGGCCTTCTCGGCAGCGACGCGGTTCATGCCGGTCATGAAGGGCACGCCGCTCACGTACGGGCAGGTGAGGCCCTCGGGGGCAACGGTGGTGGCGATCAGCAGGTCGGCGCCCTCGTCGCAAGCGTCCTTGGCCTCGGAGATGGCGCACTGCACGATCTCATACTTGCCGGCGTAACCGTTGGCGTCGAGCATGGTGGCGACCTTCTGGGCAACGAGCGTGGAAGTAGCAGCGCCAGCACCGCAAGCCAAAACGATCTTCTTCATAGGTAATGTCTCCCTTCATGGTTTACTTTAGGTAAGTGTACCGCAGCGAGCGATGGCACTCAGCCTCGATGAGCTTTTATGCCAGTTTGCTTGTGCGCTGCGTATAATACATCTAGTACGTGTTGTCATACCGCTCGCTTTATGAGCGACTAAGGATCCTAACATGCCCGATTCCCGCACACTCTGGACCGCCGTCGTTATCATCTGTATCGCCGTGTCGGTGTTCTTTAGCGTCAAAAAACGCACTACGTTTAAACGCCTGCAACAGTTGATGGCCGCCAAACAGTGGGCCGAGTTCGATCGTTTGCTCGACGGCAAACTCACCAGCATGCTGTACCCGCGCTACAACCGCGACTACCTGCGTCTGAACTCCTATCTGCTGCGCGAGGACCACGAGCGCGCCGGCGAGATGTTCGACCTGCTGCTGGGACTCAACCTGCCCAAGATGCAGCGCGTCGACCTGGTGATCAAGGCCTTTAACTACTACGTTGGCCAGGAGGACCGCAAAAAGTCCAAGGAGTTGCTGCACGAAATCAAGGGCTTTGAGGGCGGTCAGGCCGAGGCGGTCGCGCACGAGTGCCAGCTGATGTACGACACGATGATCCTCAAGCGTCACAACGACATTCCCGAGCTGGAGCGCATGCTCGAGGATGTCGGCGACGACCCGGTCAAGCGCTGCCGCTTGGAGTACCTGCTGGCCCTGCAGTACCAGAACAAGGGCGACGAAGCCAAGTTTGCCGAGTACTTGGAAAAGTCAGGCCAGCACTCGATGGCCGTCAACGCGTAACGGACGGCTTGTGCTAGACTTCTAGTCTCACGGGGGCGTGGCGGAATTGGCATACGCAGGAGACTTAAAATCTCTCGCCGCAAGGATTGTGGGTTCGAGTCCCACCGCCCCTACCATGTATTGGTTACGGGCCCGTGTCCCCTGGGGATGCGGGCCCGTTTCTTTTGGATGCCGATACAGATGGTGAGTTGCGGTGGAATAGGGACTGTTTGGGGCCCGAAAGGGCGATTTTAGTCCGTATTTCACCGCAACTTATGAGGGGATGGTTAAAGGGCGTTGAGGCTGGGGGTCCAGCCGATGGTGGGGGTTGTGCCGTCGAGGGTCTCGTTGATGGTGGCGGCCATGCCGGCGAGTAGGCTGTTCTCGCTTACGGTGAGCGTCTTGTAGCCGCCGGCACGCATGAGCTCGCGGATCACCACGGCGCCGGCCAGAATCACGCCCGCGCGTTTGGGCTGTACACCCGGTAGCGTGGCGATGCCTTCCGCGTCCAACACAGACATGCGCTCGATAGCGGCCGAGACCTGCTCCAGCGACAGCTCGCATAGGTGCACAAAGCTCGAATCGTACGGTTCCAGCTCGTGAACCAGTGCCACGAGCGTGGTGACGGTGCCGCCCACGGCGACCAGGCGCTCTGCATGCTCAAAGTCGCTGGGCAGGCCCTCAAAATAGGCGGCGAACTGCTCGCCCGACCACGCAGCGGCGGCTGAAAGCTCGCCATCCGCGGGTGGCAGCGCCGAGAAAAACCGCTCCGTCACGCGACGGCAACCGATGTCCAGCGAGCGCGTTCCCTCCAGCGCAAAGACGCTGCACTCCGGAGCGTATACGCCCGTCGCGAGCTCCGTGGAGCCGCCGCCCGAATCCGCGACGATGATGCGCTCGCCGGCAAAGTCGTGCGCCACGCCAAAAAATGTCAGGCGCGCCTCGACCTCGCCCGGAATCACCTGTGGTTTGAGCCCCAACTCGCGCAGGCCGTCCAGCAGCAGCGCGGCATTGGACGCATCGCGCGCGGCACTCGTGCACGTGGTGCAGACGCACACGGCCCCAAAGGCACGGGCCTCGTCCACAAACATGCGGCACGCAGCGAGCACACGCTCGACAGCCGCCTCGCAGAAGCGCCCCGTCGCGTCCACGCCCTCGCCCAGGTCGGTAATCTCGGTATGCTTGGACGATTCCACAATCGCTCCGCCCTCGACCTGGGCCAACACCAGTCGCGACGACACCGTTCCCAGGTCGATCGCGGCCACCTTATAGCGTTTGCAATTTGTCATTGCGGGCTCCCCTCCGGGCGCTATTTGCCGTTGGACACGACCGTCTGGCCCTCGACGCCGTTAAACCCAAACAGCATGTCGAGCGCCTGGATGTACCACGGCACGTCCTTGCCGACTTCTTCGATTTCCTTGGCCACTTCGCTGGCCTTCTTGGCGTTTGAGGACTTTTTGCTCGACGACGAGTCCGAATCGTCGTCCAAGCCTAGCACGTCAATCTTCTTCTCGCCGGGCATCACCAGGCCCAGGTCCTCGGACGCCGCGTCCTTGATACCCTCCTCCGAGAGCAGCTTGTCGACGCTTTTTTGCAGCTCATCATTGTATTGCTGGCGAATCTCGACCTGCTTGGCCAAGATGTCGCTCGAGCGTTTTGCCACGTACAGGTCGCGTACGGGAAAATACAGGCTCACGAGCGCCAGCGCCACCACGATACCGATAAACAGCGGACGCAGAGAGCCATGCGTAAAGTCATAGATCGCCTTGACCACCGCATTGTCGTTGGCGTAGCGCATAAAGTCCGAGCCCGAAAGACGGCTCGAAGGCCTGCTCGACCTGTCGTGCGTCTGGGCCGAGGGACGCGACGCATGTGTCGAACGTGCCGGGCGCACCGGTCCATCTGCCGAAGTATTCACATGAGCATTGGGGCGCGAGGTACTTGTCGGGCGCTGCGTGGAGCGGTCGGCGCCGGCGTAGGCGGACCCACCGAGCTGCACCGTGCGCGCACGGCGAGGCGACGGCTCACGCGAACCGGCGGAATAGTACCTGTTGTCGTAAATCTGATCCATGTGCGCCTTGTGCAGTTGAGGTTTGTTTGCGCTAAGTATTCTAGTTATAGCACGAGCGCGCGCACCACCTTCGGCAGCCTTTGCTCGACATAAAAAAGGCGCTGAGCCATATGGCCCAGCGCCCAATGGTGCTCAACAGCGCCCGGCTGGAGCAAGGCGAATCCGAGTCTTCCCCGCCCCCGCGAGCTCCGCGTGCCTAGCGAATGTTGTAGAACGCGGCCTTGCCGGCGTAGCGCGCGCTGCCCTCGAGCTCGTCCTCGATGCGAATGAGCTGGTTGTACTTGGCGATACGGTCGCTGCGGCACGGGGCGCCCGACTTGATCTGGCCGGCATTGACGCCCACGACCAGGTCGGCGATCGTGGAATCCTCGGTCTCGCCGGAGCGGTGGCTCACGATGCAAGCGTAACCGGCCTCCTTGGCGGTCTCGATGGCCTCGAGCGACTCGGTGAGCGTGCCGATCTGATTGACCTTGACCAGGATCGCGTTGGCGGCACCCAGCTCGATGCCCTTCTTGAGGCGCTCGGTGTTGGTGACGAACAGGTCGTCGCCCACCAGCTGCACCTTGTTGCCAATGCGGCGGGTAAGCTCAACCCAACCGTCCCAGTCCTCCTCGGCCATGCCGTCCTCGATGGAGATGATGGGATAGGTGTCGACGAGCTTCTCCCAGTAATCAACCATCTGGGCACTCGTGTACTCCACGCCCTCGCCCTTGAGCTCGTACATGCCGGTCTCGGCGTTGTAGAACTCGGTCGAGGCCGGGTCCATGGCGTACATGAAGTCGACGCCAGGCTTAAAGCCAGCCTTCTCGACGGCCTTGGTAATGTACTCGAACGGCTCGGCATTGGTCTTAAGGTTGGGCGCAAAGCCGCCCTCGTCGCCCACGCCGCCGCCCAGGCCGGCCTCGTGCAGCACGCCCTTGAGGGTGTGGTAGACCTCGGCGCACCAACGCAGGCCCTCGGCAAAGCTCGGGGCGCCCACCGGCATGATCATGAACTCCTGGAAGTCGACGTTATTGTCGGCATGCACGCCGCCGTTGAGGATGTTCATCATGGGCGTGGGCAGCAGATGGGCGTTGACGCCGCCCAGGTACTGGTACAGCGAAAGACCCGCCGACTCGGCAGCGGCGCGGGCGACGGCCAGCGACACGCCCAGGATGGCGTTGGCACCGAGCTTGGTCTTGTTGGGGGTACCGTCCGCGGCAATCAGCGCGGCATCGACGGCGCGCTGGTCGAAGGCGTCGAGGCCCACGACGGCGTTAGCGCACTCGTTATTGACGTGCTCGACGGCCTGCAAAACGCCCTTGCCCAGGTAGCGGCCCTTGTCGCCATCGCGCAGCTCGCATGCCTCAAAGGCGCCGGTCGAAGCGCCCGAAGGCACCATCGCGCGGCCGAAGCTGCCGTCCTCGAGCACGACCTCGACCTCGACGGTGGGGTTGCCGCGGCTGTCGAGTACCTCGCGACCGTAGACATCCAAAATATCGCTCATGTTGTCTCCCTCTCACTTGGAAACGGGTTGAATGCTTGGCGACACGGCTTGCACGCTACAGTGGCGCGCAGGTTCATAAGTTAGCCTTATCGCACTTTTTGCATTATGCCCTAAGTTAGCCAAGGGATACAATCTTTTTGAAAAATAATGGGGGCGATGAGAAAGTCCGTCCCGTCGCCCCCGCAGTCTTACTCCTCTGCCTTTGCGGCATCCCAGAGGTCATTGAGGCCGTGGGTCGAAAGCTCGGCCAGATCCACGTGGGCGTCGGCCGCCATCTGCTCCATCGCGGCCCAGCGGCGGCGGAACTTTGCCGTGCTGGCACGCAGGGCGCTCTCGGCGTCGATTCCCTCCTTGCGCGCAACGTTGACCAGGGCAAAGAGCAGGTCGCCAAACTCCATCTCGCGCTCGGGCGAGCCGGGAGCCTCGGCCTCAAACTCGGCACGCTCCTCAGCGACCTCGTCCCACACGTCCTGGACCGTCTCCCACTCAAAGCCCACGGCAGCCGCCTTGCGCGACGCCTTCTGAGCCTGCATCAGCGCCGGCAGGTGCGTGGGCACACCGTCGAGCAGACCCTCGGGTGCGGCCCCGCCTGCCGCCACGGCCTGGTCTTTGGCGGCCTTCTCGGCAAGCTTGACCTCGTCCCAAATCTTGAGCACCTCGTCGGAGTTGTCGGCATCCGCATCGCCAAACACGTGCGGGTGACGACGGATGAGCTTGGCGTCGATATCGCGCGCCACATCGGCCAGCGAAAACTCGCCGGCATCCGCCGCAATCTGCGCATGCAGTACGACCTGCATGAGCACGTCGCCCAACTCCTCGCGCAGGTGTGCCGCGTCGTCGGCCTCGATGCAGTCGAGCGCCTCGTAGGCTTCCTCGATCATGTTCTTGCCAATGCTGCGGTGCGTCTGCTCGCGGTCCCACGGGCAGCCGTCGGGCTGACGCAGGCGCCAGATGGTCTGCACCAGATGCTGCAGCTCGGCCGACGCGTCTACCAGCGTGGACAGGTCGCGCGAACCCTCGGCATTTTGCTGAGCCATATGCTCGGCCATGGTTAGTCCTCCCCCATGATCACATGGCGGAACGCGCCGCCCTCGTAGACGCCGTAGCTATGTGTGCCGTCCTTGGGGATGCTCACGCTGCCGGGATTGAAGAGCCACAGACCCGGGTGCGCGGCGCTTTCCTCGTTAACCTTGATGTGCGTATGGCCGTAGACGAGCGCGGAGCCCTCGGGCAGCGCGGGCGCGTGGTCGACGCTGTTATGCATGCCGGCGCCAAAGACGTGGCCGTGCGTCAGGAACAGTTCACGTCCGGTCTCGTCGAATAGTGTGGCGTAGTCAGCCATGACGGGGAAGTCGAGGACCATCTGGTCGACCTCGGCGTCGCAGTTGCCGCGCACCGCGATGATGCGGTCGGCCAGGGCGTTGAGCAGCGGAATCACGCGTTTGGGGGCGTAGTCGCGCGGCAGGTCGTTACGCGGGCCGTGGTAGAGCAGGTCGCCCAGCAGCACAATGCGGTCGGGCTGTTCGGATTCGATGGCAGTGCAGAGGCGCTCGGCCCAGTATGCCGAGCCATGGATGTCGGAAGCGATGAGGTATTTCATGGGGAGTCCTTTCGGTGGGGTTAATTGGATTGGCGCGGCGCGTCACTCGCCCGCATCACTCAAATCGCAACGCCGCGGCTTGGGCCGCTTGCATCACGCGTTGGAGCGGCACGTTGTGCTCGCGGGCAAGGCGAGCACAGTCCTCGTACTCGGGAGCCGCACGTTCACTGCCATCGGGCAGGGTCGCCACCTTAACGGATACCTCGCCCCAAGGCGTTGTCACCTGCTCGAATCGGCGCGGCAGGCAAACGCGTTCCATCACCTGGCGACGAATGGCGTTGGTCGTGGTCTCCAAAAAGATAATCGTCTGCAGGCGCTCGATATCCTCGTGTGAGCAGATCACCTGCAACTGCCAGCCGGGGCGGCCTTTTTTGCAGTAGAGGGGCAGCCAGTGCACCTCGCGGGCGCCGGCCTCGCGCAGGCGGTCAGCGGCATAGGCGAGTACCTCGGGCGACGCATCATCGATGTCGCACTCCAGCTTGACGATGGTTTCGGGCGCATCGGTCTCGCGGGACAGCGGAGATGTACTTCCACGTTGCATACGGTCCGGATCCTTTCCGCACGGGCTCGTTTTATTCACCCAAACGCTAGCACATCGAACGTGGCACAGGCGTGACTTTCGTCCGTCGTCGCCCTTGCCCCTATCCAAACATGTACGTCAGCCTCCAAACATGTCATTTTTTGTCGGTTTTGGAGGCTGACGTACACGTTTTGGAGCGGGCCGCACACGATCAAAATTGCGCCCGCATTCCGTCCACCACAAAGTTCGCCGCACTCAACAATTTTGAACTTTCTACGCAGTTCATCGGCTAAAAATTACCCTCGGCATACTTACCCGCTGCACGATGTTACTCTAGTTGCATTTGGCTAACTAAGCGGCTGCCGAGGACCCAGCCCGGCACCGTTACGGCATAGGAGGTTTCATGTTCGAGAAGCGGCTCTTCTCCCTGGTTCCGCAGGCAACGCCCTACATTATGGCAAGTGTCCTGTTTAAGTGGATCGCGCTCATGGCAAACATCACGGTGATGTGGGTGCTTGCGCGCATCTTGGGCGGCATCGTCACGGACGGTCTTTCCGCCGCGCTCGCCGTCGACGCGCTCGCGCAGGCAACTCCGCCGCTCGCCGCCGCCATCATCGTGCGCGCCGTCTCCATCTACCTGGCCCAACGCGCCGGCGACAAGGCCGCGTTCGAGGCCGTCCGCCGCGTGCGCTCGCTCGTCTACGACAAGCTCACCGCACTCGGCCCCTCCTACACCGAGACCGTCCCCACCGCCGAGGCCGTCCAGACCAGCGTCGAGGGCGCCACGCAACTCCAGGTGTACTTTGGCGGCTACCTGCCGCAGCTCTTCTTTGCCGGCTTGGCACCCATCACGCTGTTTGTACTGCTCGTGGGCCAGGCGGGTCTTCCCGCCGCGCTGCTGCTCGCCTGCGTTCCGATCATCCCCGTCTCCATTATGATGGTCATGCGCAACGCCAAAAAGATCGGTGCCGAGTACTGGGGCAGCTATGTCGATCTTGGCGGCATGTTCCTGGAGGCCGTACAGGGTCTCACCACCCTTAAGGTCTACCAGGCCGATCGAAGCTGGCACGAGCGCATCAACGCCGAGTCCGAGCGTTTCCGCACAGCGACCATGCACCTGCTGGTGATGCAGCTGCGCTCCATTTGCGTTATGGACCTGGTCGTCTATATGGGCGCCGCGCTCGGCATTATCGTGGCCGCACTGCAGCTCGCCACGGGCAAGATCGGCTTTGAGGCTGCCTTCCTCATCGTCTTTCTGTCACAGGAGTTCTTTTTGCCTATGCGCCGCCTGGGATCGCTGTTCCACACGGCCATGAACGGCATGGCCGCCTCGCGCCGCATGTTTGGCATTTTGGATACGCCCGAGCCCGAGCGCGGCGATGTTGAGCTTGATGGTCGCGGCGATATCGAGCTCGCAGGCGTGAGCTATGCCTACGGCGACCGCACCGTGCTGGACAGCGCCAGCGCGACCATTGCGCACGGCTCGCTCGTGGCACTCGTGGGCGAAAGCGGCGGCGGCAAGTCCACGCTCGCGGGGATTATCGCGGGCCGCAAGGACGCCTACCGCGGCAGCGTGCGCATTGGCGGCGTCGAGCTGCGCGATGTCACGGCCGCCTCACTCATGCGCGCCGTCACGCTGGTGCCCACCAACGGCTACCTGTTTGCCGGCACCCTGCGCGACAACCTGCTGCTCGCCCAGCCCAACGCCACCGACACCGAGCTTTTGCGCGCGCTCGACCGCACGCGCGTGGCGGCCTTTGTGCGGGCCAACGGCGGGCTCGACATGGTGATTAACGAGGGTGGCACCAACCTTTCGGGCGGCCAGCGCCAGCGCGTGTGCATGGCCCGCGCCCTGCTGCACGACTCGTCGATCTATGTGTTTGACGAGGCTACGAGCAACGTCGATGCCGCAAGCGAGGCCGCGATCGGCGAGGTCATCGCGTCGCTTGCCGGCGGGCACACTGTAATTGTGGTGGCACACCGCCTGTCGACGATCGTGGACGCCGATCAGATCCTGGTGCTGGAACGCGGCCGCATTGCCGAGCACGGGACTCACGGCGAGCTCTTGGCCGCCGCGGGCGCCTATGCGCGCATGTGGAACAGCCAGAAGCAGCTCTCGGCATATGCGTATGCAGAGGGTGATGCCGAGGATGCCGGCGCGGTTGAGGCTGTTGACGGCAGCGCCGCCTGTGCCGATGGCCTCAACGGTACTAGTTCGTCTTCCGCTGCCGCGGCGCCTGACTCCGGCCGCGCCCGTCGCTCGGCGCCGTCCATCATGTGGCGCATGATGGGGCTCGTCCGACCGCTTGCCGGCTGGCTTGTGCTAGCCGTCGCGCTGGGCAGCATCGGCATGCTCACCGCCGCGTTCGTGCCGGCCTTTGGCGCCCTTGGCCTTATGGCCGCGCTGGGCCGCAACGCCTTGGGGCTTGGTCTGATCGCAGCATGCGCGGCCTGTGCCGCCTGCGGCATCGCACGCGGGCCGCTCCACTACGGCGAGCAGCTCTGCAACCATTACATCGCATTCCGTCTGCTCGCACACATTCGCGACCTGGTGTTTGGCGCCCTGCGCCAGCTCGCCCCCGCCAAGCTCGAGGGCCGCGGCAAGGGCGAGCTCGTGAGCCTGGTCACCTCGGATATCGAGCTGCTCGAGGTCTTCTACGCGCACACCATCTCGCCCATTGCCATCGCTCTGGTCTGCACCGTTGTGTTTGAGGGCTTTTTGCTGGCTGTGAGCCCCGAGCTCGCGGGCATCGCGCTCGTGGCCTACGCGGTCCTGGGCGTGCTGCTGCCCCTGACCTCGGCCAAGGCGTGCGGCACCACCGGCCGCCAGAGCCGCGAGGGCGCCGGTAAGCTGGGTGCCTTTGTGCTCGACAGTCTACGCGGCGCGTCCGAGACTATCCAGTTTGCCGGTGGCGCCGATCGCAGCCGTGCCCTGGGCAAGCTGACCGAGCAAGTCGGCGCCGTGGACGCGCGCCTCAAGCGCCGCCAGGCGGCCAGCGAGGCCGTTTCCGATGCGCTTATTCTTGCGACCAATCTGGTGATGCTCGGACGCGCGCTGCAGCTGGTGGCTGCGGGAACGATTGATTTTGCCGCAGCGTTTGTCGCCGTCTTTACCTTTGTGTCGTCGTTTGGCTCGGTGATGGCCGTGAGCCGCCTGGGCGCCTCACTGCAGGAGACGCTCGCCTCGGGCGCACGCGTGCTCGATTTGCTCGACGAGCAGCCCCAGTGCGCCGAGGTCGCCGACGGACAGGACGTTGAGTTTGCCGGCGCCGCAGCCGAGCATGTGAGCTTTAGCTATGCGGACGGCGTGGACGTGAGTGGTGCCGACGCCACAGAGCAGGCCGCGAATGACCCCGCTTCGAGTCTCATCCTCGACGACGTGACCTGCACCTTTGCGCCCGGCACCATGACCTGCGTCATGGGGCGCTCGGGCTCGGGCAAGTCGACGCTGCTTAAGCTGCTCATGCGCTTTTGGGACCCCGCAGCCGGCACCATCACGGTGAGCGGTGTCGATGCCCGCCACATCAACACGGCGAGCCTGCGCAGCCACGAGGCCTATATGACCCAGGACACGCATCTGTTCTGCGGCACCGTACGCGAGAATCTGCTGGTCGCGCGCGCCAACGCCACCAATGCCGAGCTGCTCGACGCTTGCCGCTCCGCTTCGCTTACCGCCCTCATCGACCGTCTGCCGCAGGGACTCGACACGCCCGTTGCCGAGCTGGGCGACTCGCTTTCGGGCGGCGAGCGCCAGCGCATCGGCCTTGCGCGCATCTTCCTCAACGACGCACCCTTCATCTTGCTCGACGAACCCACCAGCGCGCTCGATGCTCTCAACGAGGCGTCCGTGATGCAGGCAATCGACGAGCTCAAGCGCCGCGGCAAGACCATTGTGCTCGTGAGCCACCGTGCCAGCACCTGCGCGTTTGCCGATTTCTCGCTTTCGGTCGAGCACGGGAGGCTGAGCTAATGGCGCGCACCGCCGACACGCCGGAGCTGGCGCGCAAACGTGCACGCGAGGCCCAGATGGTGTCGCAGATGATCGCATTGTGGTGCCGCGGGCATCATGGCGGCGGGCATGCGGTCGAACAGGCTTGCGACGATGAGCCCGTGCGCGTGAAGCTCGGCCTTCGGACCATTACGCTCTGCTCCGAATGTGCCGAGCTGCAGGCCTACGCCGTCGCGCGCATTGAGCACTGCCCGCACATGGGCACCAAGACATTTTGCTCGGCATGTCCTTCGCATTGCTACCGGCCTGCCATGCGCGAGAAGATCCGCGAGGTTATGCGTTGGTCGGGACCGCGTATGATCCGCTATCGCCCCATCACCGCCGTGAGACACGCGATGGTAACGGTGCAGGCCAAACGCGCGGCGGCACGAAGCAAGTAGTCGCCGGCGCCGGCACGCGCCGCCCCGCCTTTCCACTCGATTTCGGCACCCGGCGTGCGCGGCGTGTTGAGAGCTGCACCATTACAATGGAGCGGATTCACCAAATGCAAAGGAGTCGCCATGCCCGCCTGCCCGCTGGTCGATTGCCATACTCATACCTCGTTCTCGGACGGGCACGCCTCGTTCGAGGACAACGTCCGTGCCGCTGCTGCCGCCGGCTGCCGCGTCATGGTCTCGACCGACCACCTTACCCTGCCCGCCAGTATGGATGCTAACTGCGAGGTGCAGGTCGTCGAGGGCGACTTGTCGGCACATCGTTTGGCCTTTGAGGACGCCCGCAAACTCGCCGCGCAGATTGCGCCGGAGCTCACCTTTATCTACGGTTTTGAATGCGATTGGTACGAGGGCTGCGAGCCCTTGGTAGAGCACTGGTCCCAGGGCGCCGTCGTACGTCTGGGCAGCGTGCACTGGATTGGCAACCCGGGCGATATTGCGGCAGGCGCCGCGGGCACGGCAGGGACAGAGGACGTCGCGCGCCCCGATACACCCGATTCCCTTTGCGGTTGGATCGACGACGATACCAACCTGCATGTTTGGGAAAACTTAGGCGTGCGCGGCGTGTGGGAGTGCTACGTCGACGACTGGTGCCGTGCTTGCGAAAGCTCACTCAACTTTGACGCGATGGCCCATCCCGACCTGGTCATGCGCTTTTCGAAGGACGGCTTTGCACCCGACTTTGACCCCGCGCCGTTTTGGGAGCAGATGGCCGAATGCGCCCACGATACGGGTCGGCGGGTTGAGGTCTCGACCGCCGCACCGCGCAAGGGGCTCGACGATTACTACCCCGCGACCGGGCTGTTGCGCCGCTTCGCCCATGCCGAGGTGCCCATCACCTTTGGCTCGGACGCGCACCGCGCCTGCGACATCTGCTGGAACATCCGCGAGGCCCAGGCCCACGCCTACGACTGCGGCTACCGGGCCTTCGATATCCCCCACCCCACCGGCGAATGGGAATCCACGCCCCTCTCCTAACTAGTCGTTTAAGAACGTCCCCAATGACTAGTGGCGGCGGGCGTTGAGTTCGCCGGCCAGTTCGTCGAGGGTGATGCCGTAGCGCTCGAGCGTCACGAGCAGGTGGTAGATCAGGTCGCCGGCCTCGTAGCGGATGTGATCGTGGTCGTTGTCCTTGCAGGCCATGATCACCTCGCTCGCCTCCTCGGCAAGCTTCTTGAGCAGCTCGTCCTCGACGTCGGTCAGCAGACGGGCGGTGTAGCTCTCCTGTGGCGATGCATCGCGACGACCGTGAATCACCTCGGCCAGGCCCGTCAGCGTCTCGCCGATATTTCCCGGCTGCACGTTAGCTGTTCTGACTCCCATGGTTATTTCCTCTCGTTACTGCAGCGTAAAGTAGGTACCGGTCTCATCGAACCGAGGCTTTGCGCCCTTTTTCTCAAAGAACTCGACGATGACGGCATGGGCCTCATTGAGCCTTTCCTTCTCGGCCTCGAGCCAAAGCGACTGCGCCCCGCAGGCATCAGTCAGGTGCACGCGGCATGGCACGCCCGCGCGGAGGAGCTCGGCGTTGCATTCGGCGACCTCGAACGGCGTCACGACTTTCATCGCACTCCCCCTTCCACGCGCTTAAAGAAGCAGGTACGGTTGCCGGTATGGCAGGCCGGGCCCGGTGAGTCCACCTTGACCAGCAGCGTATCGCTATCGCAGTCGGCCCAGAGCTCCTTGACCTCCTGCATGTTGCCACTCGTCGCGCCCTTGTTCCAGAGCTCCTGACGGCTGCGACTCCAAAACCACGTGGTCCCGGTCTTGAGCGTCAGCCCCACCGACTCCTCGTTCATCCAAGCAACCATAAGCACCTCACCGGTGTCATGCTGCTGAACCACGCAAGGAATCAGCCCGCGGGCGTCGTACGTAAGTTTTGAAGGATCGGTTATCTCTTCCATTTCTCTCCCCAAATTCAAACTTCGCAGGTCGGCGAGGGTTGTCCAGGTGCCCGAGATTCCGAGCGACAAGCCCGACGACGCGTACTTAAAGTACGCGAGGAGGGTTGGAGCCGGAAGGTCGGGCGCCTGGGCAAGCCGCAGCGCTAGAAGTCCAACCTGACAGGGATGCCTTGAGAGGCCATATATTCTTTGACTTCGCGAATGCTGAAAGTTCCAAAGTGAAAGACGCTGGCCGCCAGTACGGCGTCGGCTTCGCCCTCGATCACGCCCTCGGCAAAATGCTCGAGCGTGCCCACGCCGCCGCTTGCGATCACCGGGATCGGCACCGCGCGCGCCACGGCGCGGGTGAGTGCCAGGTCGAAGCCAGCCTTGGTGCCGTCGCGATCCATGCTGGTGAGCAAGATCTCACCGGCGCCGCGACGAGCCGCTTCCTCGGCCCACGCCACCGCATCGATACCCGTGGCGTTGCGACCGCCCGCCGTGAAGACCTCCCACTTGTCGGCATCCGGCTGACCGGGCAGGCCCACGCGCTTGGCATCAATCGCCACGACCACGGCCTGGCTGCCAAACGCCGCGGCGGCCTGGCTGATCAACGACGGATCGCGCACGGCGGCAGAGTTAAGCGACACCTTGTCGGCACCGGCGGCAACCATGGTTCGCATGCCCGCCAAGTCGCGGAAACCGCCGCCCACGGTATAGGGAATAGCGAGCTCCTCGGCCGCGTGCGCCGCCATCTCGATGGTCGTCGCGCGGTTGTCGCTCGTCGCGGTAATGTCCAGGAAGACGACCTCGTCTGCACCCTCGCGGTCGTAGGCGCGCGCCAGCTCCACCGGGTCGCCAGCATCGCGCAGGCTCACAAAGTTGACGCCCTTGACCACGCGGCCGTCCTTAACATCCAGACAGGGAATCACGCGTTTGGCAAGCATGGGCTACTCCTTCCCTCGGGCGGCGGCCAACGCCTGGGCCAGCGTAAAGTTGCCCTCGTAGAGCGCACGACCGGTAATGGCACCCTCGATGGCATCCTCGCCCACCGCGGCCAGTGCGCGGATATCGTCGAGCGTCGAGATGCCGCCCGAAGCCACGACGGGAAAGCCCGCGACCTCGGCCACATGGCGATACGCCGCCACGTCGATGCCCGTCTGCATGCCATCGCGCGCGATGTCGGTATACACCAGATGCTTAAAGCCCAGCTCGGTGAGCTGCGCCACGGCGTCGTCGAGCGCCACACCCGCGCCGTCGCGCCAACCATTCACCTTGACCTGGCCGTCACGGGCGGCAATGTCTGCCACCAGTAACTCGCCAAAGCCTTGCGCCGCCACCTCGGCAAATCCCGGCTCGGTCACGAGCACCGTGCCTAGCGCGATGCGACGCGCGCCGTCGCCGGCCAGCTCGTCGATGCGCGCGAGCGAACGAACGCCGCCGCCCACGTCCGCGGACAGACCGTCGACGCCGCAGATGGCCTTAATCGCTGCCGAGTTGGCAGCGCACGCGTCCTCGTCCTCGCCAAAGGCAGCGGACAGGTCGACGACGTGCACCCAGCTCGCGCCCTGCTCGGCAAAGGAGCGGGCAACGGCCACGGGGTCGTCAGAATACACCTTACAGCGGCTCCGGTCGCCGCGCTCCAGGCGCACGACCTTGCCGCCGATCAAATCGATTGCGGGAAACAGAATCATCGGCCGGCCCCCTCGACGATGCTCACGAAGTTCTTAAGGATGCGCTGACCAAGCGCGGAGGATTTCTCGGGATGGAACTGGCAGCCCCACACGTTGCCGCGACGCACGATGCACGGGAAACTCCGCGTGTAGTGCGTGCGCGCCAAAACATCAGCGGCATCGGCGTCGTCGGTCACCGCGTAGCTGTGGGTGAAGTACATGTTGGCGCCCTCGGCAAAACCGGCGAGCAGCGGGTCGGCAGCACCGGCGGGCGTCATGTGCACCTGGTTCCAGCCCACGTGCGGCACCTTCAGACGGCTCGACTCCAGGTGCGTGCACGAGCCACGCATGATGCCCAGGCCATCGACCCAGGGACCACCGGCCTGCTCGGAGGCATCGTCGTCCGCGTCCGCGTCCTCGCCCGCAGGAACGCCCTCGTTGCCGCGCTCAAAAAACAGCTGAAGGCCCAGGCAGATGCCGAGCAGCGGAGTTCCGGCGGCAACGGCATCGAGCACGGCCGCCTCCTCGCCGCTCTGGCGCATAAAGGCGATCGCGTCATAGAACGCGCCCACGCCCGGAATGACCAGGCCGTCGGCGCGGCGGATTTGCTCCGGGTCGTCCGATGTACAGGCGGCGGCACCGGCGCGCGCAAGCCCGCGCACGACGCTCGACAAGTTGCCCTTGTGGTAGTCGACCACCACGATCTTCGGTTCGCCCACGCGACCCCTCCACTTCTCATCATCCAAAACCACCACAAAGAGGACAGGCATCTTCGTGGTGGTTTTACCCTTGTGACGGTTACAGCGAGCCCTTGGTGCTGGGGATACCCTGCACGCGGGGATCGAGTTCGCAGGCGCGGCGCATCGTGCGGCCCACGGCCTTAAAGGCGGCCTCGATAATGTGGTGCGAATTGCCGCCCGCCAGCTCGCGCACGTGCAGCGTGAGCTTGGCATCGCGCGCAAAGGCATAGAAGAACTCGACGGCCAGCTCGGTATCAAAGCTGCCCACGCGCTCAGTCGGCACGGGCAGCTCGCAATAGGCCTGCCCGCGACCCGAGATATCCACGGCGGCCATCACGAGTGTCTCGTCCATGGCGATCGCCGCGTCGGCAAAGCGCGTAATACCCGCCTTGTCGCCCAGCGCCTGGCAAAACGCCTCGCCCAGCACAATGCCCGTGTCCTCAACGGTGTGGTGCGCGTCGACCTCGACGTCGCCCACCGCATGCACCGTCAGATCGAACAGGCCATGGCGGCCAAAAGCGTTGAGCATGTGGTCGAAAAACGGCACGCCGGTCGAGATATCGCACACGCCAGATCCGTCCAGGTCGAGCTTTACGACAATGTCGGTCTCGCCCGTCTTGCGGGTTACCTCGGCATAGCGGTCCATCTACATCTCCTCCTTCACCAGCGCGGCAAACGCGGCCAGCACCTCGTCGTTTTCCTGCGGCGTACCCACAGTGATGCGCAGACAGTCCGCAAGCCCCGGCGCGTAGCTAAAGTCGCGCACCAAAATCGAATACTCGTCGCGCAGACGCTCGCGCACGCGCGTGGCATGCGGCGTGCGCACGAGCACAAAATTCGCCGCGCTCGGCCATGCCTCCACGGGCATGCCATCGGCAGCCATTGCGCGCAGGGCGCACAGCTCGCGCTCGCGCTCGGATGCGATCTGTGCCACCACGGGCGTGTAGGCATCACGGGCACGCACGCAGGCAAGTGCTGCCGCCTGGCTCAGCACGTTGACCGAATAGATCTGGCGAATCGCCGCGAACACGTCGATGACTTCCGGCGCCGCGATCACGTAACCCAGACGCGTACCGGCAGCGCCAAACGCCTTGGACAACGTATGCAGAATCACCAGGTTGGGATGCTCGGCGATAAGCCCCTGCGCCGTGGTGACCGCGCCAAACGAATCGTCGGCAAACTCCACGTAGGCCTCGTCAACCATTACCATGCCGGGGCACGCATCGCACAGCGCCGCGACAAAGTCGAGCGGTGCCACGTCACCCGTGGGGTTGTTGGGCGAGGTCACGATTGCCAGGTTGCACTCGGACGCCGCCGCAAGCACGGCTGCCTGGTCGAGCTCAAAGGTCGCGGGGTCGCGCCACACGTCGCGCACCTCGGTCTGACAGAGCGACGCAAAGAACGCGTACTCGCTAAAGCACGGCGGGCAGTTGAGCAGGGTGCGCCCCGCGCCGCCAAACGCCAGCAGGTAGTTATAGAGCAGCTCGTCGCCGCCGTTGCCCACGCAGATGTTCTCGCGCGTCACGCCATGCCAGACAGCAAGCTCGTCGCGCAGGTCGTTGGACATGGGATCGGGATAGCGGTTGAGCGGCGTGGCAACCAGGGCGGCGTCGACCGCCTCGCGCACGCCAGCCGGCACGGGATAGGTGTTCTCGTTGGCCGAAAGGTTGATGCGCGTGGGCGTAAAGTTAGGATCGTAGGGCTCAATACCGGCCAGGTAAGGCTGGACGAGCTCCTTCATGCGGGGCGTCAGCTCGGCCATTTTAGACCTCCTCGACGAGCGCGCCAGCGGCACCGCCCGCAACCGCCGCCAGGTCCACGCCCTCGGCAACCGTCGCCACGGCGTCGCCCGGCCAGGCAACCTTGGTCAGGTCGGCCGCAGCCAGTGACTCGGCACTCACGGCATCCTCGCCCTGCTCCAGCACGCGGCGGCGCAGTGCGGCCGAAAGCGCGTGCGCCCACAGGCCCTCGGCCTCGGACAGACGCTGCGTGGCGGGAGCGTCGGAGAGCAGGCCCTCGGGCGTATAGCATATAACGCTCGAGCGCTTAACGAACTCTTCGACCGAAAGCGGGTTGGAGAACATGGCCGTGCCGCCGGTCGGCAGCGTGTGGTTGGGGCCGGCAACGTAATCGCCGAGCGGCTCGGAGCTCCAAGCGCCCACAAAGATGGCACCGGCGTTGCGAATGCCGCCGAGCAGGCCCATCGCATCCTTGCAGTGCAGCTCCAGGTGCTCAGGCGCCACGGTGTTCACGGCCTCGACGGCGGCAGCCATATCGGCGGCCACCACGATGGTGCCCTCGTTGTCGAGCGAGGCGCGCGTGATCTCGGCACGCGGCGACTGCGCCACCAGAATGTCGATACCCGCCTCGACCTCGCGCGCAAACTGCTCGTCGCAGGTCACCAGATAGCAGGCTGCCAGCGGATCGTGCTCGGCTTGAGCCATCAGGTCGGCCGCGACCACCATGGGCTTGGCCGTGGCATCGGCCAGCACGCAGACCTCGGAGGGACCGGCGACCATGTCGATGCCCACATCGCCCGAGACAATCTGCTTGGCCGCAGCGACAAAGGCGTTGCCCGGGCCGGTGATCTTGTCGACGCGCGGAATGGTCTCGGTGCCGTACGCCAGCGCGGCCACGGCCTGGGCACCGCCCACCATATAGATCTCGTCCACGCCGCCGAGCTTTGCCGCGGCGAGTGTATAGGGGCTGATCAGGCCGTCCTTTTGCGGCGGCGTCACCATGACCACGCGCTTGACGCCAGCCACCTTGGCAGGAATGGCGTTCATAAGCACGGTGGAAGGGTACTGCGCACGACCGCCCGGCACATAGATGCCGGCCGCCGCGAGCGGGGTCACTTTAACGCCGAGCATCGTGCCGTCTGGGCGCGTGGTAAACCAGCTCTGCTCGACTTCGCGCTGGTGGAACTCACGAATCTGACGCGCAGCCTTCTCGAGCGCAGCGACAAAGGCAGGGTCGAGGCCTTCGAGCGCGGCATCGATCTGCTCCTGCGGCAGGCGGAAACTCTGCAGCTCAACGCCATCAAAACGCTGGCAGTAATCGCGCACCGCGGCATCGCCGTTGGCACGCACGTTGGCCACGATATCGCGGGCGGCGTCGACAATGTTTTGCGGCAGCACACCCTTGCGGTTGAGCTGATTGGTGACGAGGCGCTCGCCGGGAGCAAGCTTGATGGTCTTCATATCGGTATCCCCTATCGGTCGAGGTTGTGTTCGAAAAACGAGAGGCCGGGCGGCGGCGCCAGTCGGCCCGCAACCCGGACGTTGGGGCGCCCGTGCGTGCTCGCGCTATTGTGCCGAGCCCGCGACGGGCTCAAAATGCTTGTCCTTAACAGCCGCGGCCAGGCGATCGGCCAGATTGCGCACACGCGGATCCAGGCGCGCAGCACCCGGGTTGACGAAGAAGCGGGCCGTGCAATCCATGATGCGGCCGGTGATGACCAAGTCGTTGTCGCGCAGCGTGGCACCCGTGGCGGTAATGTCCACGATGCGGTCGGCCATGCCGACGATGGGTCCCAGCTCGATGTTGCCGTGCAGCGAGACGATATCGGCATTCACACCGCGCTCGGCATACCAAGCACTCGCGATGCGCGGGTACTTGGTGGCCACGCGAAGCGACCCGCGACGGGCATAGTTGCGCTCGGCCTGACCGGCGCGCCATGCGGGCTCCGCCTCGATAAAGGTGCACAGGCCGTAGCCCAGATCGACCAGCTGTAGCAGGTTGAGGTCGGCCTCGATGAGCGAGTCCCAGCCGCAGATGCCGCAGTCGGCACCGCCGCAGCCCACAAAGGCGGGCGCGTCGCTGGGACGCACGATGACAAATTCGATATCGCCGACCGTGCCCTCGCCGGCACGTGTGTCGCGACCACGCACGATCAGGTGACGGCCGGGATCGCGCAGCTCAGAGACGTCCAAGCCCGCGGCCTCGAGCACATCGAGCGTATCGGCCTTGAGCGAGCCCTTGGGCACGGCGATACGCAGCGGACCCTCGGCGCCACGGCCCACGGCATGGTCACCATCGGAAGCAGCGTCCTCGGCCGAGGTGCGCGCGGCTTCCAGACGCTCGAGCGAAAAGGCAAAGCCCGCCGCCGGCACCTCGATGCCGTCGCCGAACGCACCGGTAAAGATGGAGTCGTAGCGACCGCCCGAGCCCACCGGATCGGGCAGGCCACCGGCATAGGCCTTAAAAACCAGGCCCGTGTAGTAATCAAAAGAGTTCATGATGGAGAAATCGAAGGACAGCACCTGGGCGTCCTCGGGAGCCAGGCCCTCGACCAGGGCGCGCAGCTCGCGCGTGAGCGGCGCGACAATGCCCGCCGCCGCCAGAAGCACATCGACGCGGTCGAGTACCTCGGCGCCGCCGTGCAAGCGCGGCAGCTCGCTAATGGCGGCCTTGACGGCATCGGACTCGGCGCTTGCCGCCACGCGGGCATCGAGGCCCACAAAGTCGTTGGCGTGCACGCAGCGCAAGGCCTCGGCGGCCAGCTCGCGATCCTCGCACGCCGCGAGCAGCTCCTTAAACGGACGCACGCTACCTGCGATAATGCGCGCATCGGGCAGCGCGAGCTTACGCACGGCCTCGGCCACGAGCGAGACAATCTCGACATCGCCCGCGGTGTCGCCCGCACCGATAAGCTCAAAGCCCAGCTGTGTAAACTGGCGCGAGCCGCCGGCATTGCGCTGGCACTCACGAACCACCGGTGCCTCGTAGCGAAGGCGCAGCGGCAGATCGGCCGCGCGCATGCGGGTCGAAACCAAGCGCACGATTGGAAGCGTGTTGTCGGGACGGACCACCAGCAGGCGACCGTCGTCATCAAAGAGCTTAAACGGGGTGTCCGCAATGCGGCCGCCCTCCTCGAGCGAACCCTTGTCCTCGAGCAGCGGCGTCTCGACCGGCAGGTAATGATGCTCCCTAAAGCAGCCCTTCACCGTCAGCGCAATCTCCTCGCGCGCCTGAGCCTCCTCGGGCAATATGTCCCGGAATCCCCACGGTGTGGCCGTCATCTGGTGAGCCTCCTCATGCTGTGTTTCGTATAGAACAGAAGACCGGCAGAGCTCCGCCGGTCTTCTGGGTACTTTAGCATACTAGAGTGCTTGCGGGGAAAATCCGTCGCGGCCGCTCACACCGTATTCATTTGGAAACATAGGGCAGATTGCCGCAACCCAACCCCACCTAGGCGCCAATCGCACGACGATACTCTGCCATTACCTGCGCATCGGCAGCTGCGGGGTCGGCAAAATAGCGCCCGTCATAGGTCTCGGGCGAAACAACTCCGCGATAGCCGCGCGCCACCAGCCTATCCAGGTCGGCGCGCATATCGCGGTCGCCGTCACCCCAGGCAAGATGCGTCGTGCCATCTGCCGCAACATCGACAAAATGCACGTGGGCGACATCATCGCCAAGCAGATCGAAATAATCGTCGATGGTATCCCCCGCCACCGCCATAGCGCCCAAATCCAGACACGCCTTAAGTGCCGGATGGTCAACTGCCTCGATCATGCGCTTCGTGTCGGCCGCCGAGTTCACAATCATCGACTCAACCGGCTGTAGGGCCTCGAGCACCAGTCGCACGCCGCGCTCTCCCGCATGCTCGGCAATCGCACGCAACATCGAGGCGCTGCGACCCCACGCGTCCTCGATCGGCTCGTTCAAAAATGCCCAGCCGCTCGAGACCATGACCTGCTCGGCTCCAAGTTCCGCCGCAATATCTACAACGTTCTTAAAGTACGCGAGTGTGCGGGCACGTGCCTCATTCCCGCGCGCCGCGATATTCCACGGCTTGGGGTTGTTCTGTTCGGGACAAAGCCCCACAATCCGAACCCCATACCGCTGCGAAAGCTCCCGCGCCTGTTCGAGTGAATCGTAGCCATGGCAATCCACATACAAATGCATCGCCCCCGTCCAAAGCTCGCAGCACGTGTAGCCCGAAGCCGCCGCCGACGAAAAGAACTCCTCCAGGTCAAAATACCGATGGCTGATATTCATAACGGCAAGCTGTGGATACTCCATCTTGTCCACCTTTCGGCAAAAGGGCGCCGCAGCACAGTGTGCGCGACGCCCCCTCTTACATTGTTCTCATTATGACGGATACTCTACTGGACACCAAGCACTCCAAAGAACGCGCCAGCGATACTCACGAGCAGGATCACGAGCATGATGAGCAGCGGATTCATCTTCTTCTTGAGCATGAGATAGACGATTCCAAACAGCCCCATCGTGACAAAGCCCGGGAAGATTCCGTTGAGCAGCTCGGCGAGCGTCTGAGCACCATCGCCCGCACCGACCATGAGCGGAATGTCCACGGTCACCATCTCCATGGTCATAGCACCGATCACCATGGCGCCCATAATGGAGGCCATCTTGACGATCGTGTCCATAATGCCCGATTCCTGGACCTTGCTGATCATGTCCGAGCCAAAGCGATATCCCACAAACGTCAGCAGGTAACGGATGATGTAGTGAGGGACGTTGAACACGAGCAGGAACAAAATCGGGCCAAGAATAGAGCCCTGCAGCGCCAGCGACGTGCCGACACCCGTTGCCAAAATTCGCAGCGTGCCCCAGTAGAAGGCATCGCCCACGCCGGACAGCGGCCCCATCAAAGCAAGCTTGACATTAGAGATCGCGCTCGTGTCAAAGCTATCGTCAGTAGCGTTGACCTCCTCCATTGCAGCGGCGATGGACATGGGGAGCGTCGAGATGTACGGCGTGACGTTATAGAGCTCCATATGGCGCTTGAGGGCGGCCTTAAAGTCCGCATCCTGCGGATACAGCTTGCGAAGGATCGGCATAAGGGCCCACATAAAGCCGATATGGCCCATACGCTCGTAGTTCCAGGAATGCTCATAGGGAATCGAGCGCCAGAACAGCTTCTTAAGGTCTGCGCGGGAAATCAGCCCGTCGTAAGAAGACTCAAACTTAAAACTCATCGAACCCACTCCCAATCGCAGGATCCTCGGTTGCCGCTGCAGGCTGCTCCGCCTTTTTCTTGTCACCCAAAACCGTCATCGCAACGACAATGATCGCGGCAAAGATCGCCACGCCCGTCGTGCTAATGCCAAAGTAGGCGACGAGGAAGAAGCCAGCGAAGAAGAACGGCGCCACAGTCTTGTTCATAATCATCTGGGCTAGCATCGCAAAGCCGAGTGCAGGCAAGAAGGCGGCGGCGACATCCATGCCGGTCTGAACGAAATCGGGGATGATGTTGAGCAGGCTGGCAACAGCATCGGCGCCAAAGAAGAATGCCAGGGGAATAATCAGCAGGCCGCACCAGCTCTGCGCGTAACCGGCGATGAGCATGTTGCGCGTGATGGCCTTGGTGTCTCCGTCCTCGACGTTTTTGTCGATACGGTGCACCAGCAGCAGCATCACCGGCTGGCCCAGGGCGGTATCGAGCGCCAGGACGATCGTTGCGATGGGAATGCCCAGGGTCAGGGCCGCCGAAGCGTCCGCGCCGGCCTGCATGGCAAGCGACACACCCAGGATGGTTCCGGAAATCGTATCGGGCGGGTTATATGCACCGACCGAGATGGCACCGACCATGGCAAGCTCCATCGTGGCGCCCATAATGGTGCCGGTCACTACATCGCCCATGACAAGGCCAACCAGAGGCCCGAGCACAATCGGGCGCTGGAGGTAGCTCGTGCCCGTCAGCCACTCGGAATAGCCCAAAAGGGCGATCAGGAAAATCAGGATTGTCTTGATAACCATGACAACCCCTAACCGATGACCTTCGCGGCGTCAGTCTTCGCATCTGCCGGAATCATCTGAATGAACAGTTCATAGCCCTCGCCGAGCAGTTCTTTGACGTATGCCTCGTTTTCGGGCGTGAGGAATACGCTGGTCGAGACCTGGCGGGCATTCTCGCTAAAGGCAACGTTGCCGAGATTGATCTTCTTGATGCCCATCGCCTTGGCGACGGCACCGGCCTGCTGGATCGTCTCGCAAACCACGAAGAGCTTGTACTTATCAGTCACACCGCTCTGGAGCGCCTTGACGGCATCCTCGGTGTTTTTGACGACGACCTTGCAGCCCTCCGGCTTTGCGAGGGATAGAGCTTGCAGGCGAAGCTTGTCATTGAGGACCGTGTCGCTCACCAACAGGATGCAGTCGGCACCCAGAGCCGAGGTCCAGCTAACGGCAACTTGGCCGTGAAGCAGTCGATAGTCCACGCGAATCATCTGAATCATGATGTGCTCCCTAGTGGTTAAAACTCATCGAGTTCGGCCTGCCCCAGCAGGTCGTTGACGTACTTGACCTTGGTGTCGTCCGCCTCGACGATCTGGCGAATGGCCTCATCGATCGGGGTGGATTCGGGCACGAACAGCAGCTGAATAAGGAGCGGCAGGTTCATATTGGTCACGAGGTGCGTGTTAGGACGCGTCTGGACGATCTTGGTGAACTCGTTGTTGACACTGCCGCCAAAGAGGTCGGTGCAAACGACGACCTCATCGTCCGCCGCAAAGCCGTTCAGAATCGCTGCGGCCTCCTTGGTCAGGTCCTCGTTTCCGTCGACATACATAGAGAGCGCATGGACGTTTTCGCGCTCGCCGGAAAGCAGGCCGATGCTCTCGACGATTCCGGACGCAAAATGAGCATGGGACGCCACGATAAACTGCCTCATTCGATTCCCCTTTCTTGCGAATTTCGGCATAAAAATGCCCGGACGCATGCGCCCGGGCAGGGTGCTTCTTGATCAGTAGCTTATTTGTCACCGATTAGTAGTCGAACTGGTGATAGTAACGACGGTAGTTGAGGTTGTGCTTGGTGACCGTCTCGTAGTAAGCGGCAAGGCGATCGGTGATCAGCGAGGAGAGGATCCACGGAGACACGATGACGCGGAACTCGTCGTCAAGGCCGGGGATCGCGAACTCGGCGGTGTCGA
>DXLV01000023.1 GCA_019414545.1 Collinsella sp.
CCAGGCAAGACGCCCACAAACTAGCCTCTCTTCATGAGCCCCGCAGTCCGCTCCGACCGCGGGGCTTTTGCTATTGAGGTAGCTGTTCATGGGTGGTGCTGCGGGCCGCGCCAAAATGACGAGAGTGGATAATCTCCCACTTTGAGCCTGCAAACAGGCCAAAAACGGGAGATTATCCACTCTCATTCTGCGGGTACTCATTGGGGACAGACTTAAATGAGTAGCCGTTGGGGACGTTCTTAAACGACTGGTCAAAAAATGACTACTCATTTAAGTCTGTCCCCAATGAGTGCCCAATGACTAGTAGTAGGCCCACATGGCTTCGACTTCGTTGAGGACCTCTACGACGCCCCAGCGGCGGGCGCTGCGGCTGGCCGAGTTGGGATCGAAGACTTCAATCTGGTCGGCGTCGTCAATACCGTAAAGCACAATGTAGTGGCCCACGTTGGTAAAGGTGCCCGGCCGAACGGCGGCGATGACGGGCGCTCCCGAACGTAGCGCCTGAGTCATCGAGTCGCGATCGTTATGAAGCTCCGTTCCGTTAAGTCCCAACTGCCACGCACCGCTCGTCATAAACGACCATTCGGTTGCACCGGTGGGGGCGTAATTGCCTGCCTCGGAAAGCGCGCACATATCGACGGGAGTCATATCGGTGCGTCCCGTCTTAAAGATATAGACCATGGTGAGGCACGTAGGCCCGCAAGCATTTTGGCGGATGGTACCGCCGGCGTAAGGCAGCTCCGACCATGCAGGGTCGATCTGATAGATATGGGGCATCGTGCCGGCTTGCCATTGCGAGCGCGGGGTCGAAAAGGCGAAAGAATAACCGGGCGCGACGGGGGCCTTGAGCAGCTTGTCCTCGGCGGTGGGCTCGAGACCGGCCGAGCCGTGGGACATACAGGAGCTCATAAGCACAAAGACCAGACAGATGAGGATAGAGCACAGTGCGAGGCAAAGCTGACGAGCCGGCAGGGCGGGGGCATTCACGTACGATGTCGAGCGGTAGGGCTTGCCGTCGCGTCCGCCTTGGGGATGCGAAAAGAAGCGGTTGATATGGATGCCGGGCTGACGTGCGCCGTTGCGGCGCAGTTGCGGAACCTCGGCTTGGCGCTGTCGAGTGCGCGCGCCCAAGCGGCTATCTTGCTGTGCGCTTGTGCCCGTGCTCGGACGGCCACTCTGCCGTGTTCTGTTTGTCTGCTGCCGAGACGAAGGCCTGGGTTGCTCTTGAGGGCGTTGCGGATTGCTGCTCGTGGCACTTCTGGGCGTCGGCGTGGTGCGGCCAGCAAGGCGAACGCTTTGTCGCCGTTGATCACCGTCGTTGTATCCGTATGCCATCCGTACCGCCTTGTCTCATGTATAACCTGTCTATCCTACAAAAAAGATGTGCAACAAATGGGTCCGCGCGTCAAAAGCTCGGTAAACGGTACGAAAGGCGCAAAACACACGGCCTCAAAAACATCTCTCTATGCGTCCGATGAGCGTACGCCCGTCGGACGGGCGACAACAATGAGCGGCAAACCGTGCCGTTCGTCCCAAAAACGGCGCCGCTCGTTTTGCGGTTCTGCCTTCGGTCGAGCCGCAAGCGGCGCTGCTGTGCCAAGGCCGTATCTTAAAGCCACGAAATAAAAGCGCGCGGCAAAACAGACCGCGCAAGGGGTGACGCCAAAGAGGCGTCAATAAGGAAAGGAGGGGAACAATGGCGGACAAGAACGCAGAAGTTGCAGTCGAAGGTAACGGCGGCATGAAGAAAACGCTTTCGCTCTGGAACTTCTTCACCATCGGTTTCGGTGCCATCATCGGAACTGGCTGGGTTCTGCAGGTCGGCGACTGGATGGTCGTGGGCGGCGGTCCCGTTCCCGCTATGATCGCATTCCTCTTGGGTGCAATCTTTCTCGTGCCCGTCGGAGCTGTTTTCGGTGAGCTCACGGCTGCTATCCCCATCTCGGGCGGCATCGTCGAGTATGTCGATCGTAGCTTTGGCCGTACGCTGAGCTATATCACCGGTTGGCTCCTGGCCCTGGGCAACGGCATCCTGTGCCCGTGGGAGGCCATCGCTATCTCGACCCTCGTGTCCGAGATGTTCGGCAGCCTGCCCGGTCTTGAGTGGCTGCGTGCTGTCAAGCTCTATACCATCTTGGGCGCCGACGTTTACCTGTTCCCGACGCTGATCGCGCTCGGCTTTGCAACCTACGTCATCTTCCTCAACTTCCGCGGTGCCAGCTCGGCCGCCAAGCTCCAGGCCTTCCTGACCAAGGCCCTGCTCTGCGGCATGCTGCTCGCCATGGGCGTCTCGCTGTTCACCGGCTCGCCGGACAATGCCATGCCCGTGTTCTCCCAGGTCACCGGCGCTGGCGGCGGCAAGGCCGCTACCGAGAGCACCAGCCTGTTTGCCGGCATCGTGTCGGTCCTGGTTCTGACCCCGTTCTTCTACGCCGGCTTCGACACTATTCCTCAGCAGGCTGAGGAAGCAGCCGAGGGCCTCAACTGGAACAAGTTCGGCAAGATCATCTCCCTGGCACTGCTGGCCGCCGGCGGCTTCTACATGGTCTGTATCTACTCGTTCGGCACCATTCTCGACTGGCATGAGTTCGTTAAGAGCCCGGTTCCCGCGCTTGCCTGCCTCAAGGGCATCAACATGCTCCTGTACCTGGCCATGCTCGTCATCGCCACGCTTGGACCCATGGGTCCGATGAACTCCTTCTACGGCGCCACGAGCCGCATCATGCTCGCCATGGGCCGAAAGGGCCAGCTGCCCGAGAAGTTCGCCGAGGTCGATCCCAAGTCCGGCGCTCCCAAGCTCGCCTGCGTCGTTCTGGGCGTCATCACCGTCGTCGGTCCGTTCCTGGGCAAGAACATGCTCATCCCTCTGACCAACGTGTCGGCCCTCGCCTTCATCTTCTCCTGCGGCATGGTCGCCCTCGCTTGCCTGCGCATGCGCTTCACCGAGCCCGACCTGCCTCGTCCCTACGAGGTGCCCGGCGGCAAGTTTGGCATCAGCCTCGCTATCGTTGCCTGCGGCACCATCATTGGCCTGCTCGTGATCCCGTTCTCTCCCGCCTCCCTCAACATGGTGGAGTGGAGCATCGTGATCGGCTGGTTGGCTATTGGCCTGGCCCTCATGGCTTTCACCAATTCCCGCAAAAAGTAACGCCTAGCCGGGGCGGATCGGGTGCGCGGAATCCTCTCTCCCGCGCACCGAACCCGGCAGCACTTGGGTAGCTTTGTGAGGCCTTAACCCAACACGGCCTCGCCCACTATATGGATCCATAAGGAGGAACCATGTCTACTAAGTACGCAATCGTTGGCGGCAAGCTCATCGACGGTACCGGTGCCGAGCCGGTTGAGAACTCCCTCGTTCTCGTCGACGACAACGGCAAGATCGAGTACGCCGGCACTATGCAGGACCTTCCCGAGGGCATTGAGGTTATCGACGCCGCCGGCAAGACCGTCCTTCCCGGCCTGATCGACACCCACCTGCACTTCTCGGGCAACCTGACCGACGATGACACGGACTGGGTCATGCAGCCGCTCCTCGAGAAGCAGGCCGTCGCCGTCAAGCAGGCCTACGACTGCCTCACCCACGGTCTCACCACCGTCTGCGAGATCGGCCGCTTCGGCATCCAGATCCGCGACTGCATCGACAAGGGCGTCTTCAAGGGCCCGCGCGTTCTGGCCACCGGCCTCGGCTTCTGCCGCGTTGCCGGCCACGGTGACTCCCACCACTGCAGCCAGGAGCTCAACAAGGAATCGCACCCCTGGGGCGATCAGGTCGACGGTCCTTGGGATCTGCGTAAGGCCGTCCGTCGTCGCCTGCGCGAGAACCCCGATGCCATCAAGATCTGGGCTACCGGTGGCGGCATCTGGCGCTGGGACTCCGGTCGCGACCAGCACTACTGCTCCGAGGAGATCCAGGCCGTGATCGAAGAGGCCAAGTTGGTCGGCATCCCCGTGTGGAGCCACTGCTACAACAACCACGCCGCTGCCTACGATTCCGTCCGCTTTGGCTGCGAGCAGCTGATCCACGGTTTCGATATCGATGAGCGCACCATGGACCTCATGGCCGAGCAGGGCACCTTCTTCACCCCGACGATCGCCTTCCTGCCCACCTGGTACGCCACCTATCCGCCCGTCTACGTCCCCGAGCTGCACGACAAGTACGAGGGCACCCTGGTCGAGAAGGAGCTGCAGCGCAACTACGACTGCCTGCGCGAGGCCAAGAAGCGCGGCGTCGTCATGACGATCGGCTCCGACTCCTTCTCCTTCGTCACCCCGTACGGCACCTGCTCCATCGAGGAGATGTACGAGTTCGTCGACAAGATCGGCTTCACCCCGGTCGAGACCATCACCTGTGCCACCCTTAACGGTGCCAAGATGTGCCACATCGAGGACGAGACCGGTTCCATCGAGGCCGGCAAGTGCGCCGACCTGCTGGTCGTCAACGGTGACGTCGCCGCCGACATCCACGTGCTCAACACCGACAACATGGACGTCATCATGAAGGACGGCTGGATTGTCGAGGCCGGCACCTTCGGCGAGGCAAACAAGTACAGCGCCTAAGCTACCGTTCATCGATGGCTTGATGTAAAACACAGTATTTGATTGCATAATGCAATGGAGAGGGTCGCTTGCGGCCCTCTTTATTGCTATGGGGTGCGTCAGTAAGAAGGGGATGACGGTGGATCTCAATAGGCTGATTCTGGGCAAGAGCTACAACTCTACCAAGGTCTTTCGTACCGCTCAGCATGTGGTTCAGGCCATCTTGCTCGGTTTTGTCGTTCCGCTGCTTATCCTGCTGCTCATCTGGGATCTAACCGATAATCCCAATCCCGTTCCGGCCGTTGTCGTCATTGCCGGCTTGGTCATGCTGTGCTTCTTCTTCTCGTATGTCTTTGTGGTTCCCGATGACCTCACGTCGAGCGCAACCGACCGTACGCTCGCCATTGCATCAAAAATATTCGCCTACACGTCGCGCGGCCTTTCGTCCGAGGCGGCCCTGGGCGCTTCCAAAATCATCCTGTCCGAGACCATCGCCTCTGCCATCTGCTTTACCGACGGCAAGCAGGTGTTGGCAAGCTGGGGCGAGGACTCGGCAAGGTGCCCTGCCGGCACCCCGGTTGTGCTCGAGACCACGCTCAACGTGATCAACAGCGGTGAGCAAAGCGTGTTCTCGCGCGATGCCTCGACCGAGACGGGTGGCTACTTTCCGCGCCTGCGCGCCGGTATTGTCGCACCGCTTACCGTGCGCGGGCATTGCGTGGGCACGCTCGAGCTGTATTATCCCCGTCTGAGCAGCATCGATATGCGTCAGACGGCGCTCGCCTCGGGCTTTGCCGACCTCATTTCCACGCAGCTTGCAAGCTTTGAGCTCGAGCGCCAGGACGAGCTTACGGCCCGCGTGGAGCTGCGCGCCTTGCAATCGCAGGTCGATCCTCATTTTCTATTCAATACCATCAGCACCATTGTGTCGCTCGTACGTACCGAGCCGGACAAGGCCAGGTCGCTGCTCATCGACTTTTCCAATTACTACCGTCAGACGCTTTCTGATTCCGATACCCTCACAACGCTCGAGCACGAGGTGGAACAGGGCACTCGCTATATCAATCTTATGCAGGCTCGTTATGGCGACGGCCGTCTGCGCGTCTCGGTCGATATCGACTTTGAGGTGCGCGATTGCATGGTGCCGCCGTTTATCTTGCAGCCGTTGCTCGAAAACTGTATCAAGCACGCGCAGCGCGAGACCGAGCCGCTTTCTATTCATGTTAGGGCTTTCGAGACCGATGACGGTTTGGAGATCATCGTCGAGGACGACGGCATCGGTATGAGCGAAGAGGTCTGCGCGCATCTGTTTGAGCAACATCGCCGAGAGGAGCCCGAGAGCATTACCGCCGACGGCTCCGTCAAGCGAGGTTGCGGCCTGGCGCTCTTCAACGTGCTTCAGCGCATCCATTTCTTTTACGGAGAAGATTCCGGCATGCGCGTGAAGTCCCAGGAGGGCGTGGGAACGCAGGTCATCGTCGAGCTGAACGGCGAGCCGCATGAGCCCGCGCCGTTGACGGCGTAGCGCGCGGTTGGATTGAGAGAAAAAGAGGGGAAGCACATATGTCCGAAGGCTGGAACATCTTGGTGGTTGATGACGAGCCCCCAATTAGGGCTGAGCTACGCTATCTGTTGGAAAAGGATACGCGTGTGGGTCAGATTGCCGAGGCGGGCAATGTCACCGAGGCCGTGGAGTCGATTCTCTCGAACAAGCCCAACGTGTTGTTTTTGGACATCACGATGCCCGGCCGCTCGGGAATTGAGCTTGCCGAGACGCTGCAGAACCTAAAGACGCCGCCGGTGGTTGTGTTTGTGACGGCGTTTGCCGAGTTTGCCGCCGATGCGTATAACCTTGATGCGGTCGACTATGTCGTCAAGCCGGTCGAGGACGCACGCCTGTCAAAGGCACTCGACAAGATCGAGGCAGCCTTGGGTGCCCGTCGTGTTATCCACGCTCCGCGCCAGCCTTTGCGTCTGACGGTGGACCGCGGGGGCAAAAAGGTGTTCATTCCCGCCGCAGACGTCTGCTACTTTGAGGCGCGCGCCGATTTTTGCAACGCCATCTGCGCCGAGGGAACGTACCTGATCAATGAGTCGATCTCTTCGCTCGAGCGTCGCTTGAGCTCCGAGGGCTTTATTCGCGTTCATCGCAGCTATCTGGTCAATTTGGAAGACGTGCACAATGTTGAGATTGGCTCCACGGGGTTGATGGAGCTCAGGCTCGACCGCGTGAGCTCGACGGTGCCGGTGTCCCGTCGTCGTGCCGCCGAGGTCAAGTCGCACCTGGGGCTTGCGTAAGAGGCTTGCGTGTCGTCGTTTACCATCGCAGGTTTGGCATGGGCGCGCGGTGGGCATAATGGGTGGAATCGAATGAAATCGAAAGGATCATTATGCCCGCGCTTATCACCCATCATCTGTTTGGCGAGGAAAGCATCGACCGTCTTCCGCAGGGCGTCATCACGTCCGATGAAGAGCGCATTGCCTTTATCTTGGGCAACCAAGGTCCCGACCCGTTTTTCTTTCACATTCTGACACCGCGTGTTTCCGACTGTACGCTGCTGGCGCAGGTCATGCATCGCTCGCGCATGTCTCGCCAGTTCGCGTGCCTGCGCGACGGCGTGTCGCATCTGCTGCCGCGCGACGCCAGCTTGGGTCGCGCCTTTGCGCTGGGTCTGCTGTCTCATTACGTGCTCGACCGCAACGCCCACCCCTTTGTCTATGAGCAGCAGTTTGGCATCGTGGAGTCCGATTCAGAGCTTGAGGATTCGAGCAGTCAGGTCCATGCCGTGATCGAGAGCGACCTGGATGTACTGATGCTGCAGCTTAAGCGCGATGGCGCTACGGTCGACGATTACCCGCCGGCGGGCGAGATCGTCACCACCGATCGCATCAATCGCGTGGCCGGCGTGCTGATGAGCTATGTTGCCGGACGCGTGTACGGCATTGACATTCCGGCGGGGGAGTACGGTGCTGCCGTTGCCAATATGCAGCGACTTTACCGTGCGATTGAGCCGGCCGGCTCCGTAAAGACGCGCGCGATCTCGCTGGTTGAGGGCTTGGTGCACGACTACTCGCTGCTCGACGGCCTTGCCCATCGCGTGACGACGGAGCTGCCCGAGCGCACTGGCAATCTGGGTCATCTGGCGTGGAAGAATCCCTTTACCGATGAGGTCTCGAATGAGAGTTTCCCCGAGGTCTTTGACCGCGCGCTGGTCGATTACGAGTGCACGGTCGCACGTTTTATCGAGACCGGTGACATGGAGGCCGTGACCAGTCACGTCAACTACAGCGGTCGCGTGCTCGGCACCGACGAGGAGTTCGACCGCGAGGAGTAGGGTCCGCTCCTGTCTCTTTGCCGAATCCTTACCGGCGCCTCCGTGCAATTGGGGTACGATGAACTAGCTGCATATCGGGCGAATACGAAGGGTCCCTGTCCATGAAATACACCAAGCTCGAGCGTAACTGGGTTATGTACGATGTGGGAAACTCGGCCCTCGTGCTGCTCAATACCTCGGTGGTGCCCATCTACTTTAACGCCATCAATACCGGTGCTTCCTCGGCAGACCTGGTGGTCGCTTGGGGCAACGCGCAGACGATTGCCTCGCTGGTCATTGCCATGCTCATGCCCATTCTGGGCGCGCTTGCCGATTACGCCGGCAACAAGATTAAGTTCTTCTTGGGCTTCTTCCTCACGGGCCTGGTTCTTTGCCTGGCGCAGGCTATCCCAATGTCCGCCATGGCATTTTTGACCGTGTACGTGCTGTGCACCATCGGCCTTAACTCTTCTATGACGTTCTACGACGCCATGCTGCCCGACATTACCACCGACGAGCGCATGGACGCCGTGTCCAGCTCGGGCTATGCTTGGGGCTACATCGGTTCCACCGTGCCGTTCATCATCTGCCTGGCGCTTATCATGGGTGGTTCCGCTCTTGGTATCCCCACCATGCTGGCAACGCGTCTGTCGTTTGTCATCACCGGCGCCTGGTGGCTCATCTTTACCCTGCCGCTCATTCGCACCTATAAGCAGAAGTACGGTCGCGAGCGTGGTCCCCAGGACACCATCGGCCACATCGTGGGCGGCGTGTTCTCCGAGGTCGGACACACCATGCGCGAGATCGCCCACAACAAGACCGTGCTGGTCTACATGATCGCGTTCTTCTTCTACATCGACGGCGTGCACACGGTCATTTCCATGGCAACCAGCTATGGATCGGCTTTGGGCATCGACTCGACCCAACTGGTGCTGGCTCTGCTCGTTACGCAGTTTGTGGCTTTCCCGTCCGCCATCATCTACGGCAAGCTTGCCGGTCGCGTGGGCACGCTCAATATGATCTTGGTGGCCGTCGCCGCCTATATGGGCATCGTGCTCTTTGCCGCGTTCTTCCTCAAGACCGCCTTTGAGTTTTGGGTGCTTGCCATTTTGGTCGGCCTGTTCCAAGGCGGCGTGCAGGCGCTGAGCCGCAGCTACTTCGGCCGCATTATCCCCAAGGAAAAGTCCAACGAGTACTATGGCTTCTTTGACATCTTTGGTCGTTACGCAAGCGTTATGGGCACCTTTCTGGTGTCGGTCGTTACCTCGCTGACCGGCAACCCGTCGCTGGGCGTCCTTTCCATTGGCGTGCTGCTGGTCGTTGGCTTTGTGCTGCTGGTCCGTCTGTCCCGCATGTCTCAGACGGCAGAGCAGGCCGCATAGGAACCTGCCGGTAATTGCGTCCGCCGCGATACTCTTTTGGGGTTATCCGCAATAAACATTCTGACTTTCGAACAATGATTAGCCCAAGTGGGTATGATGGAGTCAGCTAGGTCGCGGGGCGTCGCCTGTGTTTGGCGGCGTCCCGTTTTTGTGTTGCAGGGAGGGTAAGGCATGAACGCCACGGTCGTGATTCCAACGTATTGGGCGGGCGATGACGCTCGCGCAAACGCTCCTGGCACCTATGACCATTCGACACGACTCAACGCCGACAATCCCGAACTCGACCGCTGCCTGGCCTCGCTTGAGCAGGTACGTGACATCCCGCGCATCATCCTTTTGGTGGTCTGTCCCGTTTCTGCCACAGCCGATGTGTCGCTGCGCGTGCACGAGATTGTCGACGCGCATCCCACGCTCAAGGTCACCGTTGTCACCAACACCCAGGCCTCGCGCATCGCAGACCGGGTTGCTCAGATCGCACCCAAGGGTTCGGGCGAGTGCGTGAGTCTGCGAGGCTACGGCGCCATCCGCAACATGGGGCTAGCCTGTGCCGCTGTGCTGGGGCATGACGCGGTTATCTTTTTGGATGACGATGAGACTGTCATCGACGCCGACTTTATGAAGCGCGCGACCTATGCGCTGGGCCAGCAGACGCGTCAGGGCCTGCCGATTTTGGTCAAGAGCGGTTACTTTTACGATCGCGACGGATCCCCGCTGGCGCCCACGGACAAGGTGGGCATCTGCCATCGTTGGTGGACCAAGCGCATCGAGTTCAACCGTTGGATGAAAAAGGCGCTCTCGGGCACCCGCATCTCGCGCTCCAACTACGTGTGCGGCGGCCTGATGGCCCTGCACGCCCGCGCCTTTACGCGTGTGGCCTTTGATCCGTTTATCACCCGTGGCGAGGATCTGGATTACCTCTTTAACATGCGCATGTTTGGCTATGACGTGTGGTTTGACAACGAGTGGGCCGTTCGTCACCTGCCTCCGGAGTCCGAAAAGCGCTCACCGCGCTTTATGCAGGATGTATACCGTTGGTACTACGAACGGGCCAAGTTGACATTCGCCGCGCATCAAAAGGAGCTCATTCCCGTTACGGCGGCATCGCTCATGCCCTACCCGGGCCCGTGGATTTCGCGCGAGCTCGACGACCGCGTGCGCAAGACCGCTATGGTCCGCAGCATGTTTACCCGCGAGCACGAGGGCTACCTTCGCATTTGGCGCCACGGTATTGACGAGGCAAAGACCTACGCGCGCCAAAACGCCGCAAGCTACCTGCGTTTCCAGAGCTTTTGGCCCAAGATTATGGACGGTCTCTGGCGTGACGCACAACTGACCAGCATCCTGGAGGGGACTGAATGATCGACCGCCGCGCCCAGCGCGATAGTTCAATATCAATCTTTCGTATCATCGCCGTTGTCTGCGCCATTTGCGTGCTGATGTACTTTATTTTTGCCCTGGTGACCGGAATCGACCCAATCGCGACCGTGATCGCCTGCGCACTGCTGTGCATCTTTCTGTGTATCTTTATCTTTTTGACGCTCAATCCCGATTCGGTGCGCTCTCAGTACACCGAGGAAACGCTCTCGGTGGCCTCGGCCATGCTCGAGGACATTAAGGGCGGTCTGACGCAGGAGTCGGCGCGTTTGGTGTGCCGGCGCATTTTGCCCGAGACGCGCGCCATGACGGTGGCCATCACCGACGAGGGCAACGTGCTTGCCTGCGCGGGAGAGTTTGAGGAAAAACTACTGCCAGATTCTCCCATCCACACGCTTGCCACACGCTACGTTATCGAACATGGCATCGTGCAGTCGTTCAACCGTATGGTGGATGTCGTGGGCTCGGACGGCTCGCACAACCAAGTTCCCGCCGGCATTATCGCCCCCATCAAGGTAGGCGATCGTACCGTCGGCACGCTCAAGTTCTACTACAAGACCCCGCGCGCCGTCGACCGTACCCAGTATGCGCTTGCCTCGGGCTTTGCCGAGATCTTGTCCACGCAGCTCGCCATCCACGAGCTCGAGGTGCAAAAGGAACTCACGGCGCGCGCCGAGGTGCGTGCGCTGCAAGCGCAGATTAACCCGCACTTCCTGTTCAACACGCTGAACACCATTGCATCGTTTACGCGCACCGACCCGCTGCGCGCCCGCGAGTTGCTGCGCGAGTTCTCCTCGTTCTACCGCGCCACGCTCGACAACTCGGGCTCGCTCATTCCCGTGTCGCGCGAGGTCGCACAGACCAAGCGCTACCTTACCTTTGAGAAGGCCCGCTTTGGCGAGGACCGGGTGCTTGCGACGTTCGATGTGTCCGAGGACGTGGAAGATACGCTGGTGCCGGCGTTCGTGATCCAGCCGATTGTCGAGAACGCCGTACGTCATGGTATGGGCGATGACGACGCCCTGAGGATCGACGTGACCGTTCACCAAGACGGCGAGGATGCAATCTTGATTGCCGTGGCCGATAATGGCGTGGGCATGGATGAGGGTACCGCCGCCAGACTGTTTGACGAGCGCTCTGCCCGTCCCGACGCCAGCTCTCCCCAGGGTGGCGGCGCCGGTGTGGCCATGCACAATATTTCGGAGCGCATCCATCGCTTTTATGGGCCGCACTCCTATACGCGTGTCGAATCGGCGCCGGGCAAGGGCACCAAAGTGCTTCTTCATCTTGATTTGTCAGAGAGCATCTTTGATATTCAAGAGTAGAATAAAAGGCTACGGGCTCAACGTCATGCGACGGATGCCCGGCGTAGTTAGTTGACGAAAGGTTTTATCCCTATGCTGCGTGCGATGATTGTGGATGATGAGGCGCCGGCTCGCTCGGAGCTTCGCTTCCTGCTCGAGCAAACGGGCAAGATCGGCACGATCACGGAGGCGTCGAGCGTCCGCTCCGCCATCGAGATGCTTATGGAAAGTCGCGTGGATGTCGTGTTTCTCGATATCTCGATGCCCGGTGCCTCGGGCCTGCAACTTGCCGAGGCGCTGCATAAGCTCAAAAATCCGCCGGCGATCGTGTTTGTGACTGCGTATAGCGACCATGCGGTCGAGGCATTCGACGTGGATGCCGTCGATTATCTGATGAAGCCGGTCGAGGAAGCTCGCTTGGATCGCGCGATCGAGAAGGTCATGCAACGCGCCAAGCCGGTTACGGACAGCAAGGTGACCATCGAGCGTATCCCGGTGGAAAAGGGCGGCCGCAAGGTGCTCATTCCCGTGGACGACATTCGCTTTATCATGGCCAAGGACGATTACTCCTGCATCTATACCGTCGATGATCGCTTTTTGTCGACGACCTCGCTGGCGCAGTTTGAGGCCAAGCTCTGCGATTTTGGCTTCTTCCGTGTTCACCGCCGCTATATCGTCAACTTGGCGTGCGTCACGGACGTTGAGACGGTGCCCTCGGGCGCCATCCAGCTGGGCATTACGGGCGTCGACGAACGCGTGCCGGTTTCGCGCCGCCGCGTCGTGCCGCTCAAGAAGGCCCTGAGTCTCTAGCACACTGGCCCCGCAGCCCTGTAGACCCATCGTCTGCGGAGCCGTGGGGCCTTTTTTGTATGTATCTGCCGAATCGTTTTTTTGCGGAAGGGATCCCATGAACAGTGCAAGCGCCAAGCGTATCGACATCATCTCGGACACCCACGGCTATCTTTCGCCTGCGCTCCTGGATGAGCTTGAAGGCGCAGACCTGATTATCCACGCCGGCGACCTCACGTCAGAGATGGACTACGAGCACCTATGCACCATCGCCCCCGTGCGGGCCGTACTGGGCAACAACGATTACTACCGCGACTACGGCCCCGATGTAGACCGTCTTGCGCTCTTTACCTACGAAGGTCTCAAATTCGCCGTAGCCCACTACCGCGAAGACCTTCCGGTGGGATCCGTAGACGTAGCCATCAACGGTCACACCCACGTAACCAAAGAAGCCCAAGTGGGCCGTTGCTTAGTCCTCAACCCGGGCAGCGCCAGCTACCCCCGAGGCACCCGAGGCCCCACCATGGCCAGAATGCTCGTCAAAGATGGCAAGATCATAAGTACCAAGTTTATTGATCTAGACTAACCGCAACAAAAACGGGGGATGTAAAACCGCATCTCCCGTTTTTTATGAGCCAAAGGCCGAGTTTCAACAAGAATAATCAGACCAACCCTACCGCGGAGAACGAGGAGCTCGAGCCGCGGAAGCGGCGAGGAACAAGAACTGTTTGGGCAAAGTGACGGCAGGGAGGGCCCGAAAAATTTTTTCAAAAAAGTTGTTGCGCGCCGGACAGACTTCTGTGTATACTAATCCCCGCAGCGCACGCGAGCGGAAACAAACGCGAACGTCTGCCTGGGGAGTTAGCTCAGTTTGGTTAGAGCGCCGGCCTGTCACGTCGGAGGTCGCGGGTTCGAGCCCCGTACTTCCCGCCAACGCAATTAAAGCCACGTCTTCGGACGTGGCTTTTTGCGTTTGATACACTTTGTTTCGATAGAACGATCGCCCTGAGGCATCTTTGCCCAGAATCCCCGCGCCTTCGGGAACGCAAGTAAAATCCAATAAGCATATCTGTCTAAACAGCAGCTTTGTTGCGCAACACCTGTTCAACGAGACAGGGGGTTAGGTTATACTAAATTGCACTGTAGGCCGCATCTGATGCATTTCGCTCCAAGCGCGGCACTCAGTGGATATCCGATTTACCATTTGGATGTCCTGCGGTCATTTAGCGTCTCGACACAAGCTCGGCCCCGGAGCTCGTTCGAGCTGTTCGTATTCCTTGAAAGGGGAAAAATGGACATATCGAGGAAGACTGATTACGCCCTTCGTATGTTGGCGATGCTTGCCGAGGATCCGGAGCGTTTGCTTTCTGTTCGCACCGCTGCCGAAGAGGTCAATGTTCCGTATTCGTTTGCCCGCTCGATTCAGCACGGTTTGGTCCAGGCCGGTATTGTGGAGAGCCTGCGTGGCGTCCACGGTGGCATGCGTCTCAAGGTCAGTCCGGACGACGTCACTATCCGCCAGGTCGTCGAGGCCGTTCAAGGCCCTATGGTTATGAATGATTGCACCGCGCCCGATGGTGACTGTGCGCGCATGGGCACGTGCTGCTATCATCCCCTGTGGGCCGGAGCCCAAGCGTTGATGCGCGATTACCTCGATTCCGTTTCGCTCGGCGACATCGTCGCTCACCGCCAGTTCCCGGCCGTCGATCCCAAGTTCGCCGACCGCGAAGCGTTTCCCGAGTACGCCACCTGCGCGTGCGCTTGCCGGGAGGAATAGCGCCGCATAAGGAGCATAGCCATGATTCAGGACCCCTTTCGTTCGATGATTCGTTCGGAAGGGGTTCTGCGTTATCGCGACCTTCCGTGGCGCCGCACGCGCGATCCGTACATCATTTGGCTTTCTGAGGTCATGCTGCAGCAAACACAGGTACCACGCGTGGAGACGCGTATGCCGGCGTGGCTCGATCGCTTTCCGACCGTGCAGGCGCTTGCCCAGGCCGCGCCTTCCGATGTTTTGGACGCTTGGCAGGGCATGGGCTACAACCGACGCGCTCTGGCGCTTCACGGGGCCGCTCAACGGGTCGTAGAGGATTGGGGCGGGGAGTTTCCGCACGAGACGCGTGACTTGGTCGCTCTGCCTGGTATTGGCCCGGCAACGGCGCAAGGTATCCGGTCGTTTGCGTTTGATCTTCCGGGCGTGTATCTGGAGACCAACGTGCGCACGGTCTTTCTGCATCACTTCTTTCCCGATGTGCCGGCTGTTCCCGATCGCGAACTGGTGCCGCTGATTCAGGCGGCCTGTCCGGCGGCCCCCGGTGCGGCGCCCGACGAGATCGCTCCCTTTGCCGTGCCTCAAGACGATGCCGACACGCCGCGCGCGTGGTATTACGCGTTGCTGGATTACGGCGCGTATCTTAAAAAGATGCTGCCCAACCCGTCCAGGCGCTCGGCGGGCTATAGTCGTCAGTCCAAGTTTGAGGGCTCGCGTCGTCAAAAGCGCGCGCATATCGTGCGCATGTTGCTAGCGGCGCGCGACGGGCGGCCGGCAGGCATTACGCTCGATGAGGCCGTCGCAGGCGTTGACGAGATGGAGACGGCGGCCGGCCGGGAGTCGGTCGAGCGCGAGCTGGTCGCGAGTATTCTGGCCGATCTGGAGCGCGAGGGTTTTTGCCGCTCCGAGGACGATCGTTGGCTGAGTGTGTAGCCCGCTCGAATTTTAAGGTTTAGATTTTCGGCAGGGGGTACCATAAAATAAGGCCGCTCAAAGCCTATGGGCGGCATGTATTGAAGGGAAGTACACCTATGGATTTTGAGAGCTCCCAAACCAAGAAGAACCTTGAGACCGCTTTTGCCGGTGAGTCCCAGGCGCACACCAAGTATCGCTACTATGCATCTAAGGCCAAAAAGGACGGCTACGTTCAGATCTCGAACATCTTTGCCGAGACCGCAGGCAACGAGTCCGAGCACGCCAAACTGTGGTTTAAGTATCTGCACGACGGCGCCGTTCCGGGCACTCTGGACAACCTGCGCGACGCCGCCGCGGGCGAGAACTACGAGTGGACCGAGATGTACGACGAGTTTGCCAAGACCGCCGAGGAGGAGGGCTTTGCCGAGATCGCCGAGAAGTTCCGTGGTGTCGCCGCCGTCGAGAAGGCTCACGAGGAGCGCTACAACAAGCTCGTCGAGCGCATTGAGTCGGGCGAGGTGTTTGAGCGCGAGGGCGTAAAGGTGTGGAAGTGCCTGAACTGCGGGCACCTGCACGTTGGTGCCGAGGTGCCCGAGGTGTGCCCGGTGTGCAACCACCCGAAGGCGTACTTTGAGGAGCAGGTGGTGAACTACTAGCGCGTGGCGCTGGCTGTTGCGGAGCGCAGGGCGGGAGGCCGGATCGCCTTCCCTCCCCGCTCACGGCTCCGCAGGGTCGCGTTGAGGGAAGACGATCCGGCCTCCCGCCCCACGCTCCGGCTTCGGGTCGTTGCGTGCTCGCTACAGAAAAGCTGATATTAAAGGTTGTGTGCCGCCCCTTTTTGGGGCGGCACGTTTTTGTGGGGTCCCGGTCTCCACAATTTTCGTCAAGCTATTGGTTAGATTTTGGTCAGTTGGCGTAAGGGCGGAAGGCCAAAAGATTGTTGGCGAAAAAAGCTCAGAGAAAGTGCTGGTAGGGGAGTTGCTGAGCTTTTCGACAGCTTTTGAGCAAAAGAAACTTTGTGGCTATTGCCGGCGATTGCGTTGTCGCGGTCATGGCGGTGCGGGATGCTGGTCGTAAGCGTCGAATGCTCCGATTTTGGAGGCCAGCATGGATCTGTTTCTTGAGACTCCGCAGCAACAAGCTGAGCGCATGCTGCGTCAGCAGCAACGACTCATGGAGATACAAATGCAAGGGGCGGCAGTCCAGCCCTTTGCGCAAAATGTCGTGCCCGCTGCTGTACCTGCAGCTGTGCCCGGGTGCGAATCGGCACCAGAGGCCTATTCCGTACAGCAAGATTCATATGCGCAGGAGCTCGCGTTCGACAAGCGTCGTGCGCGTCGTCGCCGCGTGGGCCAGCGCCTGCGCACCTTGGCGATGATCGTGCTCGTCCCGTTGGGGCTTGCGGCCATCTTTCTGGCGTCGTATGCCCTCACGTGCATCCTCAACGGTGCATCGCCCAACGAGGTGCTCCAACATCTAGCGGCCCTGGGCCAGCGCCTGGGTGACGTCATAACAACCATCCGCGCCGGCTGGGAGAGCTAGCGTTTTAGCGTCCGCGGCTCTAAGAGAAATTTGTCTGCAAGGCAGTGAGTGATCCGTGTGTGTGGCGGGGTAAGATTGATCGCGGTTTTGATTGATGATCGATTGGGTTTGTTGGGCGGGGTTTATGTCTGCAATTGATATTGCACTTATTGTGATTGCTTTGGTGGCGGTGGGGGTCGCTGCGGCCTGTGCCCTGCAGCTCAAGGGCCTTCGTGCCGAGTTGCGGGAGCGTGGCGACAGTAGCGCGGAAACGCTGGCAGCACTCGAGCAGGCCAACAACGCGCTCGATGCCCTGAACGTCGCGCTGGCCGAAACACGCCGCACGGCAAACGCCATCGCGCAGCAGCAGGCGACCGATGCGGCCGTGGAGCAGCAACGCTACCTGACCATCGCGCGTGAGTTCTCGCAGGCCGGCGACCGCATGGACGACCTGCGCCGCGAGACGGCCCAACAGCTTGGCGCCAACCGCGAAGGCATCGAGCATCGCCTGGACAAGGTGCGCGAGACGGTCGATGCCCAGCTGGGCGCCATCCGCAAGGACAACAACGCGCAGCTCGATCAGATGCGCGCGACGGTGGACGAGAAGCTCTCCCGTACGCTCAACGACCGCCTGTCCGCATCGTTTAAGCAGGTGAGCGACCAGCTCGAGGCCGTGTACAAGGGGTTGGGCGATATGCAGTCCATTGCCACCGGCGTGGGCGACCTTAAGCGCGTGCTGGGCAACGTCAAGGCGCGTGGCATTTTGGGCGAGGTGCAGCTGGGCGCGATTCTGGCGGATATCCTCACACCCGATCAGTATCTGGAAAACGTTGCCACCAAGCCCGGCGCCTCGGAGCGTGTTGAGTTTGCCGTCAAGCTGCCGGTAGACGAGGGCGACCCCGTGCTGCTGCCGATTGACTCCAAATTCCCGGGTGATGCGTACGAGCATCTGCTCGACGCCCAGGAGTCGGGCGACGCGGAGGCCGTCGCCGCTGCGCGCAAGACGCTCGATGCGATGGTCAAACGCGAGGCCAAGGACATCTGCGAAAAGTACCTGAGCGTGCCCGCGACGACCAACTTTGGCATTCTGTTCGTGCCGTTTGAGGGCCTGTATGCCGAGGTCGTCAGCCGTCCCGGGCTTATCGAGACCCTGGGCCGCGACTATCACGTCAACGTTGCCGGCCCCAGCACCATGGCCGCCATTCTCAACAGCCTGCAGATGAGCTACCAGACGTTTAAGTTGCAAAAACGCACCGATGACGTGCTGCGCGTACTTTCCGCCGTCAAGGCCGAGCTGCCACGTTACCAGGCAGCACTGCGTCGCGCCCAACAGCAGATCGAGACCGCGGGCAAAACGGTCGAGGGCATCATCACCACGCGCACCAATGTTATGGAGCGCAAGCTTAAGGATATCGACGCGCTGGAAGACGTGCGGGAGGCCGACGAGATTTTGGGCTTGGAGTCCGCAGGGTTACTTGCGGGCCAGGAAGACGAGGACTAGCCGCAACGGACGGCGGCGCGCCGGCGTAAACGCGGGGCGCGGGCGCTTTTCGCATTGCACTTGCCTAAAGCGCACTTTAATGTGCAACAATGGCGTTTCGCCCTATCAGATGCGAAAGGAAGCCCATGTCTCAGAGAAGCACCAGACCGCTCAGCCGCTCCACCGTGCGCCGCACGCTGCAGCGGTTTTGGGGTGTCACGCGCACGCAGCCGCTGATTGTCTTTCTCTCGGTGTTCTCGTCGGCGGGCTACATCTTTTTGCTCACGTTTGCCAACACCTATGTGATGGCCCTTATCGTTGACCGCGTTCAGGCCGGCCCCGTGGCGGGTGACCAGGTGTTTGAGGTCTTTGGCCCTTACATTCTGGCGCTGGTGCTCGTTAACCTAGTGGGCCAAATCCTCTCCAAGCTGCAGGACTACACCGTCTACAAGCTCGAGATTGCGGGCAACTATCACCTGGCGCGCCTGTGCTTTGACACGCTCTCCAATCAATCCATGACATTTCACACCAGCCGCTTTGGCGGATCGCTCGTGAGCCAGACGAGCCGTTTTATGAGCGGATATACGGGGCTGGTAGACGTGACGGTGTATTCGCTCATTCCCACCATCACCTCGGTTGTCTGCACGGTGGCGGCGCTCGCTCCGGTGGTGCCGACGTTTACCGTGATCCTGGTGGGCATTATGGTCGTCTACATCGCGTTTGTCTGGCTTATGTACAAGCGCATCATGCCGCTTTCGGCCGCGACGTCTGCCGCGCAGAACAAATTGTCGGGCGTGCTGTCCGACGCGGTCACGAATATTCTGGCCGTCAAGACCTGTGGGCGCGAGGACTTTGAGCGCGACCTGTTCGATGCCGCCGACCGTGCCGCGCGCGACGCCGAGACGGTTTCGATGCACGCCATGATGCAGCGCAACTTTACGACCTCGGGCCTTATCGTCATCACCATGGCCGTGGTGAGTGTGTTCGTGGCGGGCGGCAACGCGTGGTTTGGCATCTCGGCCGGCTCGCTCGTCATGATCTTTACCTACACCTATAACCTCACCATGCGCCTGAACTACGTGAGTTCCATGATGCAGCGCATTAACCGCGCGCTGGGTGACGCCGCCGAGATGACGCGCGTGCTGGACGAGCCGCGCCTGGTGGCGGACGACGAGCATGCTCCCGAGCTTAAGGTGGCCGAGGGTGCGATCGATTTTGAGCACTTGAGCTTTGCATACCGTGACGCCGCGGCGGGCGATAGCGTGTTCGACGACCTGACGCTCCATGTGCCGGCGGGCCAGCGCGTGGGCCTGGTGGGTAAATCGGGCTCGGGCAAGACGACGCTCACCAAGCTGCTGCTGCGCCTGGACGATGTTCAGGGCGGCCGCGTACTCGTGGACGGTCAGGATGTCTCGCGCTGCACGCAGCAGAGCCTGCGCCGCCAGGTTGCCTACGTGCCGCAGGAGGCGCTGCTGTTCCACCGCTCCATTCGCGAGAATATCGCCTACGGCCGCCCCGACGCCACCGACGAGCAAATTCGTGAGGCGGCGCGCCTGGCCAATGCCCTGGAGTTTATCGACCGCCTGCCCCATGGCTTTGACACCATGGTGGGCGAGCGCGGCGTCAAGCTTTCGGGCGGCCAACGTCAGCGCGTGGCCATCGCCCGCGCTATCCTGACCGACGCGCCGATCCTGGTACTCGACGAGGCGACGTCTGCCCTCGATAGCGAGTCCGAGGCGTTGGTGCAGGAAGCTCTCGAGAACCTGATGCGCGGCCGCACCTCCATTGTGGTGGCGCATCGCCTGTCCACCGTGGCGGCGCTCGACCGCATCGTGGTGCTGGCGGATGGCGAGATCGTCGAGGACGGCACGCATGTGCAGCTCGTCGAGGCGGGCGGCGAGTATGCGAGCCTGTGGAGCCGTCAGACCGGCGCATTCTTGGAGGCGTAAACGTCTCGGACGTGGGACAATTGTGCCCATAAGTTTATTGTGCCGTTGAGCCGAGGAGTCGTTATGCCACGCGAGACCAATGCCGCCAAACGCGAACGCGCCACCGAGGTGTGCGAGCGCCTTAACCGTCGCTATGGCCCGGTCGAGTGCTTCTTGGACCACGAGAATCCCTTTAGGCTGCTCATCGCGGTACTGCTCTCGGCTCAGACGACCGACGCGCAGGTCAACAAGGTGACGCCCCAACTGTTTGCCCAGTGGCCAACGCCCGAGGCCATGGCCGGAGCAAGTGTGGCCGACGTGGCGGACACCATTAAGTCACTCGGCTTTTATAAGAGTAAGGCCAAGCATGCCGTGGAGGCCGCGCAGATGATCGTTGCCGACTACGGCGGCGAGGTACCGGCCGACATGAAGGAGCTCGTCAAGCTGCCGGGCGTGGGACGCAAGACGGCGAACATCGTGCTCAACGTGGGGTACGGCATCGTGGAAGGCATCGCGGTGGATACGCACGTCAACCGCATCGCGCACCGCCTGATGCTGAGTCCCAAGACGCACGCCAAAGAGCCGCTCAAGACCGAGCAGGATCTGCTCAAGATCTTGCCGCACGAGTATTGGGAGTCGGTCAATCACCAGTGGATCACCTTTGGCCGCGAGATTTGCGATGCCCGTAAGCCCAAGTGCGACGAGTGCCCGCTGGCAGATTTGTGTCCCAGCGTACGGGTGGCGGGGTAGGGCGGAACGCATCTTCGTCTGGCGTTTTTTGCGGGGCTGGGCACGCGCTTGAGCTGGAGTCCTCTCCATGCGCTACCATGACAGGCAACGAAATCCGCCGCATACCCGCCGAGCTTGCCCCGGCGGGCTTTTGGCGTTGCGATGCCGGAGGAACAGCATGCTCATTCACCGTATAGCCGCGCAGCTCTACACTGCCGAGGCGCTGCAGACCGTCGAGGCCGGGCTCGATGCCGGCGAGGATGTGACGCTGGCCGTGTCGCAGTCGGGCCGTACGCTGATGGCGGCCGCCCAGTTTGCGCGCCGTCCACGTCCCACGGTCTACATCGTGAGCGGCGAGGACGCGGCCGATCGCGCCGCGCGCAGCCTGGCCGCCTATGTGGGCCTAGCACATGTGTGCCGCTTTCCCGAGCGTAAAGACTATCCGTGGCGTGAGCAGGCGCCCAACGACGCCGTGGTGGCCCAGCGCTGCGAGGCACTCGGGCGCATCGCGCGCGGGGACAACTGCATCATGGTCGCTTCGGCCCGTGCACTGCTGCGCTGCGTGCCGCCGGTCGAGAGTCGCTACTGGGAGTCCACTACTTTTGCGGTGGGCGAGGAGATTCCCTTTGACGAGGTGCCGCAGCGTCTGGTGGGCATGGGCTACACCAATGCCGGCGCCGCCGACGCGCCCGGCCTGTTCCGCGTGCATGGCGACACCGTCGAGGTATTTCCCGCGCAGGAAAAGGCGCCCGTGCGCATTGAGTTTTTCGGCGACGAGATTGACCGCATCCGCCGTATGGTGAGCTCCACGGGCCAAACTATCGGCAACGAGGACAGTATCGAGATCTTCCCGTGCCGCGAGCTGGCACTTACCGACGAGGCGGTCCACAACATGCATGTGGCGCTCTATCGCGCCAGCCAGGACGACAGCAAGTTGGCGGCGCTGCTCGAGATGGTGGATGCGCGCATCGTCACGCCTGAGCTCGACCGCTTTTTGCCGGTGATGTACGGCCAGACCGTGAGCCCGTTGTCGCACGTGAGCGGCAAGGCGCTCGTGGTGCTGTCCGAGCCGCGCTCGCTGTTCGATGATTGCCTGCGCGCCTACGAGGATATCGAGGCACGTGCCGGCGAGGCGGGGGTCGATCGTCTGGACGGCCTGTACGTGCGTGCCCAGCAACTCGACTTTGGCTCCCAGCAACGCCTGAACTATGTGAGCTTGATTCGTGCCGGCGGTGCGGTGACGGCAGAGCTCAAGATTGAGCAGCCGGCCATCGCGGGCTCGGACAATCGCTTTATGACGCGCATCCAGGAGGTCGTGGGCAAGCGCTATGCCTGCGTATTTGCCATCCCCGACCGCGGTGCGCGCGAGTCGATGGAGCTCACCTTTGGTGATGAGGGTATTACTTTTGAGGAGTCGCTGACGGCCGCGCCCGAAAACGCGGGCGCTATTGGCGACTGTGTGCGCGTGGCAGCGGCGGATTCTGCCGATCGTGCTGTCCGCCAGGATGCTCATGCTGCAATTCGCGAACGCAAGGCCGACGCGCTCAACGCCCGCTCGCTCGAGGCAGGTGCCGCCCAGGCTGCCGCCGGCGCCACCGTGCCCACCATCTCGCGCGGACGCGTGACCTTTGTCGATGCCGCCTTGCCGCAGGGCGTGGTGGTGCCCGATGCCAACCTGGCCGTGTTCTCAATCGTCGACCTCAACGCCCGCATGGACGCCAACCGCGCGCGCAGCCGCCGCAAGGTGGACATTACGCAGATCACGTTCCCGTTTAAGCCGGGCGACTACGTGGTGCACGCCACTCACGGCATCGCGCTCTTTAGCGAGATCGCGCGCCAGGAAGTGGGCGGCAAGGAGCGCGACTACTTTTTGCTGGAATATGCCGACGGCGACAAGCTCTACGTGCCGCTGGAGCAGGTCGACCGCATTACGCGTTATGTTGGCCCCGACGGTGACAAGCCACGCCTGACCAGGCTCAACACCGCCGACTGGACGCGTGCCACCAATAAGGCGCGCAGGAACGCCAAAAAGCTGGCGTTTGACCTGGTCGATCTGTATACGCGCCGCTCTTCGATTACCGGTATCGCCTGCCCACCCGACACGCCCGAGCAGATCGAGATGGAGCAGAGCTTTCCTTACGACGAGACGCGCGACCAGCTGGAGGCCATCGCTGACATTAAGGCCGACATGGAGGCGCCCAAGCCCATGGACCGCCTGCTGTGCGGCGATGTGGGCTTTGGCAAGACCGAGGTCGCCCTGCGCGCGGCGTTTAAGTGCGTGGACTCCGGCCGCCAGGTCATGGTGCTCTGCCCCACGACCATTCTGGCCCAGCAGCACTACGAGACGTTCTTTGAGCGCTTTGCCCCGTTTGGCCTGGAGGTCGAGGTGCTCAGCCGCTTCCGTACGCCGGCGCAGCAAAAGCGCGCACTCAAGGCGTTTGCCGAGGGCACGATCGATGTGCTCATCGGCACGCACCGCCTGCTTTCGGCCGATGTGAACCCCAAGAACCTGGGCCTGGTGATCATTGACGAGGAGCAGCGCTTTGGCGTGCAGCACAAGGAGCAGCTCAAGAACCTGCGCGAGCAGATTGACGTGCTCACGCTTTCGGCCACGCCCATCCCGCGTACCATGCAGATGGCCACGAGCGGCGTGCGCGATATGAGCCTGATTACCACGCCGCCGACTGGGCGCCGCCCCGTGATCGTGCACGTGGGGGAGTACGACCCCGACGTGGTGAGCGCGGCGATTCGCCTGGAGGTGGGTCGCGGCGGACAGGTGTACTACGTGTCCAACCGCGTCAAGACCATCGATGACGCTGTGGCACGCGTGCACGAGGCCGCGCCCGAGGCGCGCGTGGGCGTGGCGCACGGCAAGATGAGCCCGCGCGAGGTCGAGGACGTGATGATCGAGTTCGCGACCAAAAAGATCGATGTGCTCATCGCCACGACCATCGTGGAGAGCGGCATCGACAACGCGACCGCCAACACGCTCATCATCGAGGACTCGCAGCGCCTGGGTCTGGCACAGCTCTACCAGCTCAAGGGCCGTGTGGGTCGCTCGGCCACGCAGGCCTACGCGTACTTTATGTTCCCGGGCGAGCTGCCGCTCACCGAGGAGGCCACGGCGCGCCTGACTGCACTTTCCGAGTTCCAGGACCTGGGCAGCGGCATGCGTATCGCCATGCGCGACCTGGAGATTCGCGGCGCCGGTTCGCTGATGGGCGCTGAGCAGCACGGCAACCTGTCGAGCGTGGGCTTTGACCTGTTTACGCAGATGTTGGGCCAGGCCGTGGCCGAGGCGCGCGGCGATGACGACGCCGGCGTGGAGGCGGCGAGCGTGGGCATTAACCTGCCGGCCGATTACTTCTTGTCCGAGGAGTACCTGCCGGCGGTGGACCAGCGCGTGCTCGTGTACCGCAAGCTCGCGGCGGCCGAGGACCTGGAGAGCATCGACGAGGTACAGGAAGAGACCGAGGCCGCGCACGGTGAGCTGCCGTTGGCGGGGCTCAACCTGTTCAACCGCGCGCGCATCCGCATTCGCGGCGAGCGCCTGGGGCTCGAGAGCGTCACGCTCAGCGGCGGACGCATCACTTTTTTGGGTGTCGACGTGCCCAAGAAGGTGGCCTTTGAGCTTAAGACCCGCTATGGCGCGGTGAGCTTCCCCAAGAGCCGCAAGCTGTCGGTGCCCTACAAGGCGGGCGCCGGTGCGGGCAGCGGCCTGGGTCGCGGTCTCGACGCCAACGACGGCACCGGCCCCGTGGCCGCGGCGCTCATGCTGCTGCAGCAGCTGGGCGTCAGCGATGACGACTAATGGGTCGACGCTGCAAACGCCCCATTTGGGCAATCTGACCCCATCGAAAGGAAAGCATGTTCGGATATATCTATAAGAAAGATGTCGCCATTATCGCGGTTGTCCTGTGCCTTTGTCTGGGCGTGGGCAGTTTCTTCGATTATCAGATCTCGAGCGCGCTGTTCAACATCGGCAGCATATACGGCCGCTTTATCGAGGCCGCCGGCGAGCTGCCGTTTGAGCTGACGGCGAGCGTCGCGGGCGTTATGCTCGTGCGCGCGGTGCGTCCCGACTCCAGGGGGAGCAAATGGCTCGCCGTGCTCGGCATCCTCGTCAACGTTGGCCTGGCCGGCTACGAGATCGTCTCGTCCCTGAAGGTTGGCGACAAACTCATCGCTGTCCAGTTGGTGCTGACGTTTGTGCTGGTCATCGCTGTCAACCTTGTCGTCTATCGCCTCACGCGCGACACCGACTCCGACGAGCTCGCGCGCTGGGCGCTGATGGTGCTTGCCGTGTGGGTCGCTCAGGCCATCATCCTCAACGTGGTTGTCAAGCCGCTGTGGTCGCGCCCGCGCATGCGCGTGATCGAGGTCACGCCGGGGCTCAATTTTCAGCCGTGGTGGGTGATTGGCAACCCCGACAAGTGGAGCTATATTGCGGCCGGCGTGATCAAGGACGGCTTCGAGTCGTTTGCGAGCGGACATACGGCGCACGCGGCGATCGGCCTTATGCTCGCCGGGCTTCCCGCGGCGGCCTTTAAGGAAAGGCCGTCGCGCCGCCGCGTGGTCTTTTGGGCTGCCGCTGTGGTTGCGGCGCTCGTCGCTTTTGGCCGCATCGTGATCGGAGCGCACTTTTTGAGTGACGTGAGCTGCGGCTTTGCCCTGGTGCTGGCACTTGAGTGTCTTGCCGCGCGCATTGCCTATCCCAACGGCGTACAATAGCCCCGTTTGAATCATCTGGCCGATACTCGGTAAGAGAGGATTGCCATGCTCGCGTTTAACAACGACTATTCCCACGGCGCCCATCCGGCGGTGCTGCAGGCGCTCGTCGACACCAACATGGAGCCGCAGCCCGGCTACGGCACCGATGCGCACACCGAGCGTGCCAAGCACCTTATTCGCGAGGCCTGTCAGGCCCCCGATGCCGACGTGTTTTTTCTGGTGGGCGGCACGCAGGCCAACGCGACGGTGATCGACATGCTGCTTGCGCCCTACGAGGGCGTCGTTGCTGCTGAGACCGGTCACGTCGCCTGCCACGAGGCGGGCGCCATCGAGTTTGGCGGCCACAAGGTGCTCACCATCCCCGGCTACGAGGGCAAGATGCACGCCGAGGATCTCGAAAACTATATCCAGGTGTTCTACGAAAACGAGAGCTACGAGCACACGGTGTTCCCGGGCGCCGTGTACGTGAGCCTGTCGACTGAGTACGGCACGCTGTACTCCAAGGCCGAGCTCGCGGCGATTCACGCGGTGTGCCAGAAGCGCGAGATTCCGCTGTTTGTGGATGGCGCCCGACTGGCCTATGCGCTGGCAGCCGACGAGTGCGACCTCACTCTGCCCGAGATGGCACAGCTGTGCGACGTGTTCTACATCGGCGGCACCAAGTGCGGCGCTCTGTGCGGCGAGGCCGTGGTGTTTTGCGGCATGCACGCTCCGGCGCATCCCATTTCGCGCATTAAGCAGCACGGTGCGTTGCTGGCCAAGGGCCGCCTGACGGGCGTGCAGTTTGAGGCGCTCTTTACCGATGGCCTGTATTTTGAGATTGGTCGCCAGGCGATCGAAACCGCGCAGGCGCTTCGTCGCGTGCTGCACGAGCGCGGCTACCAGTTCTTCTTGGAGACGCCCACAAACCAGCAGTTTGTGATTCTGCCCAACGAGGACATGGCGCGCATTCGCGAGCATGCCGCGATCGAGTATTGGGAAAAGTACGACGAGACCCACACCGTGGTGCGCTTTTGCACCAGCTGGGCCACGACGCAGGAGGACATCGACGCGCTGGCGGCTGTCCTGTAGCTTGATGTAATGACGAGGGGCCGCCCTACGCCTGGGTTTGGCGCAGGGCGGCCTTTGCTTTTGTGGGGGAGGGGCTGTATGCCCGAGATGTCCGAGCCGACAATTCGCCTGGCGACGCCCGATGATGCACCGGAATTGCTTGCCATCTATGAGCCGTATGTGCTTAAGACGGCGATTACCTGTGAATACGAGGTGCCGAGCGTCGAGGAATTTGCCGGGCGCATCGAGCGTACGCTCGAGCGCTATCCGTATTTGGTGATGGAGCTCGACGGGCGTCCGGTGGGCTATGCCTATGTGAGCGCGCTCAACAGCCGCGAGGCGTACGACTGGTCGGTCGAGACGTCGATCTACCTGGCACGCGATGTGCGCCACGGCGGGCTGGGCCGCAGGCTGCACGACGCGCTCAAGCAATGCTTGGTCGCGATGGGCATCACCAGCATGTGCGCGCTCATCGCCGTGCCGCACGATAAGGACGACGAGTACCTGACGCACAACAGCCAGGATTTCCATGACCACATGGGATACCGCCTGGTGGGCGCCTTCGACCGCTGCGCGCAAAAGTTCGGCCGCTGGTACGACATGTGTTGGATGGAGTTGGTCCTGGCCGCGCGCACGCCCAACCAACCCAAACCAACCTGGTTCCCCGATCTCCCCAAACCTACCATTTAGGGACAGGTTTATTTTGGCAGGTTAGCCGATGGGCTCGGTGTATTTGGCGCGGTCGGTACGTTGGATGCGCTTGGAGACATGGAGCGGGCGACCGTCGGCGTCGTAGACGTAGTCGGTGATCAGGATCAGCGCCTGCCCGCGCTTAACGTTGAGCAAAAACGCCTCGTTTTGCGAGGCATAGCACACCTCAAAGGTCTTATGCCCCTGCGCCGGCGCACGATGGAACTCCTGGCGCAGCGTGGCGTAGAGCGAACCGTTGATATCGCGATCGATGAGCGATCCAAAGCTTGGCGGCAAATAGGTAGTCTCCAGGCACAGTGGCGCATCGTCCAGGTAACGCAGGCGGACAAGTTTGACAAGCTTGCTGCCCACGCTAGCGTCAAAGAACTTGGCCACGCTGCCCATTGCTTTGGCAAAGCCCGAGTCCACCGTGCGCGTGGTGGGCTTCATACCCTGGCCTTCGACCTGCTTGGTATAGCTCGAAAACACCAGGTTGTTCTCGTGGAGCGCCGGCGTGTCAGCCACAAAGGCGCCGCGTCCGCGCTCGGTGCGAACCAGACCCTCGTCAACAAGCACCTTAAGCGCGTGACGCACAGTGCTGCGCGACAGGCCCGATTCGCCCATGAGCTCCATCTCGGACGGCAGCTTGTCTCCGCACGCGTAGATGCCGGCGGCGATGCGGTCACGCAGCGTACCCGCCAGACGCTCGTATTGGGCCAAGTTCTTTTTCGACGAAGTGCTCATGCGAACAACCTGTATCTAACCTGTATGCTTACTGAACCAAGCATGTATCCAACATGACAACAAAACCGCTGATAATGGATTGCCGATAACTTTACCAGCAAAATATCTAAGACAAATATAGCATACAACTAGTCGACATAACCAAAACATGTATGTAACTTGTATGCCATCAAGAGCATCAAACGAGAAGAAAGGCTGATGCACGATGACTACTCAGGAACAGGTTAAGGATGTCGTCTCCCAGGTTTTGGCTGACAAGGCAGACAAGGGCGGCATCAGGCGCGTCGTGTGGATTGGCGCCGGCGGATCCAACGGCGGCAACTATCCTGCTCAGTACTTTATGGAGCACGAGGCCACGCAGGTCGTGAGCTCCAGCTATACCAGCAACGAGTTCGTGCACGCAACCCCTGCCTACGTCAACGAGAACACCCTGGCCGTCGTCGTGTCCATGCGCGGCACCAAGGAGACCATCGTCGCCGCTCAGGTCGCCAAGGATCACGGCGCCAGCACCATCGCCATCTATGTTGACGAGTCCGGCCTCACCGAGGTCTGCGACTACAAGATCCAGTACGACAGCTTGGCCGTTGACGAGTCTTGCATGGGCCGCACCAACTCCGCCGTCGTGACCATGATCGCCATGGAGCTCACGCAGCAGACCGAGGGCTATGCCGAGTACGAGACCGCTATGGCCGCGTTCGACTTGGTCGACCCCATCTATCGCAAGGCCGTCGAGTACACCCGTCCGCTCGCTGCTAAGTGGGCCGAGCAGAACGCCGACAAGCCCTGCATCAACGTCATGGCCCAGGGCCCGCTCTTTGGTGCCGCCTACGTCTTTAGCATCTGCAACGTGCAGGAGATGCTGCAGATCGACTCCTGCACCATCAACACCTGCGACTTCTTCCACGGCCCCTTCGAGATTCTGGACAAGCGCACCTCGCTGTTCCAGCTCATCAGCGTCGGCCGCAGCCGCTGCAATGACGAGCGCGGCATCCGCTTCGTCAACCAGTACGGTGGCGAGCGCGTCTATCAGCTCGACGCCAAGGAGCTCGGCCTCAACGACATCAAGGACAGCGTGAGCGAGTACTTCAACCACCTGATCTTTGCCCCGATTCTCAACAACGTGTACATGCGCGCTCTCTCTGCCGTTACCCACAAGGACTACATGACGCGCCGCTACATGTGGAAGCTTGAGTATTAGTTACGGCGTTTTACCAAACGCCGTAACTGCTCGACGCTGCAAACCCGCCAG
>DXLV01000024.1:0-13936 GCA_019414545.1 Collinsella sp.
CCTCCAGCGCGAGGGCGGCTACAGCTATCAGGAAGTCGATGACATGATGAACAAGCAGTCTGGTCTGCTTGCCATCTCGGGCATCTCCAACGACGCCCGCGACATCCGTACACGCGCCTCCGAGGGCGACGAGCGCTGCCTGCTCGCCTTCGATATGTTCGCCTACAAGGCCATGCAGCAGGCTGGCTCCATGATCGCTTCCATGGCGGGCGTGGACACCATCACCTTTACCGCCGGCATCGGCGAGAATGACTGGTCGATCCGCAAGGCCTTCTGCGACTGCTTTGAGTGGCTGGGCGTACGTATCGACAACAACAAGAACCGCGAGGCCGTGGGCAACGGCCCGCAGGTCATCAGCGCCGCCGGTTCCGCCGTCACGGTCATGGTCATCCCCACCGACGAGGAATACATGATCGCCCACGACGTCGAGCGCCTGACCAAGAACAACTAACGCACGCATTTGCAAGTAAACGAAAGGCCTCCAGAGCAACAGCTCCGGAGGCCTTTCTGCTAGCAGACGGAAATTCCAGTCCCAAAGTGATCGTCACCAGCAACGCCTGCGCTCCCAACAACGGTACCCATCCGTTCAGATTTTCAGCCCCAATTCGTAGCCAAGCCGCCGTCCACCCCAGATGTCCTGATTGCTACGTGGCGGTAGAAGGCCGTACGGGCTAACCCCTGAAAACAATCCGCAGACCAGAAACGCCCCCGTTCGTAGCTCCGGAGGAGCAGAACGGGGGCGTTTCATTGGTCGAGGACGTTTTCAGGGGTTAGCCCGTACGGCCTTCGGGCGAGTGCGTCCGCTACTCAGCCATCTGAGCCTGGACGGCGGTGATGGCCACGACACCCACGATGTCGTCGGCAGAGCAGCCGCGCGAAAGGTCGTTAACCGGCTTGGCGATGCCCTGCAGGATGGGGCCGTAGGCGTCGGCACCAGCGAAGCGCTGAACCAGCTTGTAGCCGATGTTGCCGGCCTCGAGGTCGGGGAACACGAGCACGTTGGCCTTACCGGCGACAGAGGAGCCGGGAGCCTTGAGCTGGGCGACGGTGGGGACGATAGCGGCATCGAGCTGCAGGTCGCCGTCGATGGCGAGCTCGGGAGCCTTCTCCTTGCAGAACTTCACGGCCTCCTGGACCTTCTTGGCGACCTCGCCACCGGCGGAGCCCATGGTGGAGTAGGAGAGCATGGCCACGTGCGGCTCAACATTGCCCATAAAGGTGGACCAGGAGTGGGCCGAGGCGATGGCGATCTCGGAGAGCTCGTCGGAGGACGGGTTGATATTGAGGCCGCAGTCGGCGAAGATCAGCGTGCCGTCGGTACCGAACTGCGGGGTGTCGGTGCACATCACGAAGAAGGCCGAGACCAGCTTGGTGCCCGGAGCGGTCTTGAGGATCTGCAGCGCGGGGCGCAGGGTGTCGGCGGTGGAGTGACAGGCGCCGGAGACCAGGCCGTCGGCGTCGCCCATCTTGACCATCATGGTGCCAAAGTAGGTGGCGTCCATCACCTGGGCGCGAGCCTGTTCGATGGTAACGCCCTTCTTGGCGCGGAGCTCGGCAAACTTCTGCGCGTACTCCTCGTGCTTCTCGGCGTTGCGCGGATCGATGACGGTGGCGCCGGGGACGTTGATCTCGTTGGGATCGCCCAGGATGACGATGTTGGCCAGGCCCTCCTCGATGATTTTGTTTGCCGCGACGATGGTACGCGGATCCTCGCCCTCGGGCAGGACGATGGTCTTAAGGTCGGCCTTGGCGGCAGACTTCATACGGTTTAGGAAATCGCTCATGATACTCCTTACAAGCGTTTCGCTAAGCTCCAGGCCCTCGGCTGTACACGAATAAACCCGCTGCTAGCGGGTTTACCTTACAATTATGTACGCCGCGGTGCTTGAGCTTTCCTTGTGTGGCAAGCTCATTATAGGACGCATTAGCGCTATAATCGCTCTGATAAATATGTCTCGACGTATGTTCGAGAAAAAGCCCAGTTAAAAAGCGTGTGGCTTTTGACAAGGAGTATCGATGCAGATTACCTCAGGCCTGCCTGAAGGCTTTAATGCCGGTGCGTATGACATGATCGTTGTCGGCGCCGGTTATGCCGGTGCCGTTTGCGCCCGCCGTCTTGCCGAAACTATCGGCTATCGTGTTGCCGTTTTGGAGCGTCGCGGCCACATCGCGGGTAATGCCTACGACTGCACTGACGAGGCCGGAATCCTGGTCCACGAGTACGGTCCGCACATCTATCACACTTTTAACGAGCGCGTCCATAACTTCCTGTCGCGCTTTACCAAGTGGACGGACTACCAGCACAAGGTGCTCGCCAACATCAACGGCACCCTTATGCCCGTGCCCTTTAACCATGCGAGCCTCAAGCTCGCCTTTGGCGATGAGCGCGGCGAGGAGCTGTATCAGAAGCTCGTGGAGACCTTTGGCAAGGACGTCAAGGTGCCCATTATGGAGCTGCGCAAGAAGAACGACCCGGATCTTGCCGAGGTCGCCGATTATGTCTATGAGAACGTCTTTTTGCATTACACCATGAAGCAGTGGGGCCAGACGCCCGACCAGATCGACCCCTCGATCACCGGCCGCGTTCCCGTCTTTGTGGGCGATGACGATCGCTACTTCCCGCAGGCTCCTTTCCAGGGAATGCCGCAGGACGGCTATACCGCGCTGTTCGAGCATATGCTCGATCACGATCTGATCGACGTGTTCTGTGACGTAGACGCCCGTGACCTCTTTGAAATCGACGAGACCACCGTCAAGATCGACGGCAAGGTCTATGGTGGCGAGATCGTCTACACCGGTCCGCTCGACGAGCTGTTCAACCTCGACCTGGGCGCGCTGCCGTACCGCACGCTCGATATGAAGTTCGAGACGTTCGATATGGATCAGTTCCAGCCCGTGGGCACCGTCAACTACACCACGAGCGAGGACTATACGCGCATTACCGAGTTCAAGAACATGACTGGTCAGGTCCTGCCCGGCAAGACCACCATCATGAAGGAGTACTCCAAGGCCTATACGCCCGGCTCGGGCGAGACGCCGTACTACGCCATCCTGGAGCCCGAGAACCGCGAGCTCTACGAGCGCTACCTTGAGCGCGTCCAGAACCTGACGAACTTCCACCCAGTGGGTCGTCTGGCCGAGTATCGTTACTACGATATGGACGCCGTGACCAATTCTGCCCTCGATCTTTCGGATGAGATTATCGCCTGCCATGCATAAAGTCATAACATTCGGTATTCCCTCGTATAACGCCGCCAAGGATATGGACCATTGCATCACCTCCATCTTGGAGGGGAGCAATTACGCCACCGATATCGAGATTATCGTGGTGGACGACGGCTCCAAGGACGAGACGGCCGCCAAGGCCGACGAGTGGGAGGCCCGTTATCCTGGAATCATCCGCGCGGTGCACCAGGAGAATGGCGGCCACGGTATTGCCGTCCTTTCGGGTCTGCGCGAGGCGCAGGGCACCTACTACAAGGTCGTCGACTCGGACGACTGGCTCGATGGCGCAGCCCTATCGACTATGCTTTCGATTCTTCGCGGTTTTGAGGAGCGCGACCAGCGCGTCGACCTGTTTATCTCGAACTACGTGTACGAGAAGGTTTACGAGGGCACGCATACCGCTATTGGCTACAAGTTTGCCCTTCCGCGCAAAAAGATTTTCTCTTGGGACCAGATCGGACACTTCCGTCCCGATCAGAACCTGCTCATGCACAGCCTGTGCTATCGCACCGACGTACTGCGTGAGTCCAATCTGCCTATGCCGGCGCACACGTTCTACGTGGATAATATCTACGCATACGTACCGCTGCCGCGCTGCAAGACCATGTACTACGCCGACATCGACCTCTATCGCTACTTTATCGGTCGCGAGGGCCAGAGCGTCAACGAGGCCACGATGGTCAAGCGCCTGGGCCAGCAGTTCCGCGTAACGCGCATCATGATGGAATCGTTCCACCTGTACCAGGACGTTGAGTCCTCGCGTCTGCGTTCGTACATGATGGGCTACTTCACCATGATGATGGCAATCTGCTCGGTGCTTACGAAGCTTTCCGAGGAAGATTGTGCCGATGAGCGCCTGAAGACGCTGTGGAAGGACCTGAAGGAGTACGACGACCGCATGTATCGTCGCGCTCGCTACGGCGTAGTCGGATTCTTTACCAACCTGCATGGACGGGCCGGAGACAAAACCACACTCGGCCTATACCATCTTGCCTCAAAGATCTTCAAATTCAACTAGCTGCTGAGTAATCGCTGCTGATAGGTTGACTGGGCCCCTTGGCCTTTAGTTTGCTACTGCGAACGGTCCTGCTCGCACGGAAAGCACATTAAGTGCTTTCCGGCTCGTGCGGAACTTGTATCAAACTAAAGGCCAAGGGGCCTCTGCTATAAGAATCGATTGTCAGGTTATTTGAATTTGAAAATCTTAGACGCGCGGTACACAGGGGCCTGGGCTGAAAAGATTTTGGTTGGTAGTTGGTCGGAGGCGGGCGGGCATTACGTTTGTCGCGAGTTCCGCATGCAAAGAAGGCCACTTAATGTGGCCTTCGTCTTGCATAGGACTGTAGAGCAGCAAACGTAATGCCCGCCCGCCTCCGACCGACGGTCGAGTGAGATTACTTCGCGGCGCCGGGGATGCCGTGGGAGGTTTTGGCGGTTTTGGCTCCGTTTACGATGGCGGTTTGCAAAGCCCTTACGGCGAGCATGCCCAGCAGGTCAAGGGGAACGGCGGCGCTTGCCTGGGCGCCTAGTTTGCCGCTGGCGAGGGTGTAGATGGTGTCGCCGTCGTTGGTGGTGTGCGTGGGACGGATGGCGTGTGCGTAGGCGTCTGCGGCCATCTGGGAGACCTTGGTGGCTTGTGCCTTAGTGAGTTCCACGTTGGTGACGATGCAGCTGATGGTGGTGTTGGTGCGGTCGAGCGGCATCTGCATGGATCCGGCGGCGGCAAAGGCTGCGAGTTCCATGTCGACGATCTGGTCGCTATCGGCTGCGGCGCGCATGCCGGAGACCCACTCGCCGGTGAAGGGGTCGACGACGTTGCCGCAGGCGTTGACCGAAACCACGGCGCCTACCTTAACGGGACCGAGCGCCACGGCGGCAGCGCCAAGGCCGGCCTTCATGCAGGTGGCGGGCCCCATGAGCTTGCCCACGGTCGCACCGGTGCCGGCACCTACATTGCCCTGCTCGAGCGTGGTGGGGGTGTTGTCGAGTGCCTCGCGCACGGCGGCGATGCCGGCCTCTATGTCGGGGCGAACGGTGGGGTTACCAAAGGCGAGGTCGAAGATACAGCTGGAGCACACGATAGGCACCTGCGTGGGGCCGACGGGAAGGCCGATGCCGCGGCTCTCAAGCTCGCGAGCGACGCCGCTTGCGGCCTCCAGGCCAAAGGCCGATCCGCCCGAAAGGCAGACGGCGTGGACCTTGTCGACGGTGTTCTCGGGTCGCAGCAGGTCGGTTTCGCGCGATGCTGGAGCACCGCCGCGAACGTCAACGCCGCCGGTGGCGCCCTCGGGTGCCACGATTACGGTGCAACCGGTGCCGGCCTCCTCGTCCGTATAGTTGCCATAGCAAAAGCCATCGACATCGCAGACGTCAATGGCCTCGAGCAGTGTATCCATGTTTAACTCCTATCGGTTTTCCGCCGCGCCATGTGCCCGGTCGGGATCCGTACGGTACGCCAAAATTGTAGGCGCTGGGGGATACCCAGCGCCAGATGCAATTACGAGAGCTTTTGAATCGCGCGCGCGACGCGAGCGATGGGTAGGCCCACCACGTTATAGAAGTCGCCCGATATATCATGCACGAGCATGCGTCCTCCTGTGCCCTGAATGCCGTAGGCGCCGGCCTTGTCCATGGGCTCATCCGAGGCGACGTAGTGCTCAATCTGCTCGTCGGTGAGCTCGTAGAACGTCACGTCGGTCACATCGACAAAGGACAGGCTCTCGGCGGCATGTGGGGCGGCCGTATCGCCTGCCTTAACGATGCAGACGCCGGTTGCGACCTGGTGCGTGCGGCCCGAAAGCTCACGGAGCATGGTACGCGCCTCGTCCTCGGTTGCCGGCTTGCCCAGAATCTTGCCGTCAAAGGTGACGATGGTGTCGGCCGCGACCGTCAGCTCATTGGGCTCGGCATGCTCGGCGGCAACGGCGGCGGCTTTGGCGCGTGCTAAGCGTTCAACGAGCGTAAGCGGGGCCTCGCCATCAAACGGCGTTTCGTCGATATCGGCAGGAATGATGCGAATGTCATAGCCCGCCTCGCGCATCAACTCGATGCGGCGCGGTGATTGCGAAGCCAAAATCATAGCTGAATGCCCTCGGCGACCTTCTCGACGGCCTTGTCGCCGGCGAGCGTGCGCAGCAGCTCAAGCGCAAAGGGGAGCGACTGGGCCATGCCGCTGGCGGTGATGATGTTGCCGTCTTGCGTAACCTTCTCGCCGGTATAGGCGCCTTTGGGGAAGCTTTTCTCAAAGCCAGGGAAGCACGTGGCGTGGCGCCCCTCGAGCAGGTCGAGCTCACCCAGGATAAACGGGGCGGCGCAGATGGCGGCGACGTGCTTGGTCGCGGCGAACTCGCAGACCACGTCGCAGACGCGCTGGTCGGCGCGCAGGTTGGTGGCGCCGGGCAGACCGCCGGGCAGCACGACGCAGTCATACTCGTTAAAGTTAATCTCGTCAAAGAGTACGTCGCAGGTTACGGGAATCTGCAGCGAGCTTACGACCTCGCGCGTGGGCATGATCGAGACGAGCGTGGCGCGCACGCCGCCGCGACGCATGACATCGACCATGGTCAGGCATTCAATCGTTTCAAAGCCATCGGCGGCAAGAACGGCAACGCTGGGCATAAGGGTTCCTTTCAAAAAACGGCATACAATTAGCCGTCTTATACCCCGAAGACCTCCGCTTGCCACGCTCGATTTCCCAATGTTTAAAATAGCCCCGTCCGAATTAGCTACCCCCACCCATCCTCAACAATCTCAATCTGTAACATCCATCGACCAAAACTAGCCCCAACTGTTACAGATCGAGACAGTCCCCAACAGCACCGCCCCGTTCGGGGAACGACCGCCACAGGTACGGCGGGCAGAGGCTCGCTTTTTTCCTCGGTTTTTCTTGACAGAATCTCACCTGTTGTAGTACTTTGTCCCAGTCTAAAAACGCGTGGACTTTTCTGGGCGCTAGCCACCTTTTTGCCACGCAACCGAGCAGTCGGTTGCGTGGCTTTTTTCGTCTTGGCAGCAGGTGCCACATGCACCGCCAGAAGACCGCACGAGCCCACCTTCCGACTGCAGGGAACAGACGCACGAGATGTGCGTCTGCAAGACAGCAGACGGAAGGGAGCCGAATGGCAGGAACAAACACAATCAAGCAACAGGCCGCCGGGGCGGGAGCCACGGGCGCGGGACAGGCCAAGGCGGCGCTCCAGGTCTTTGCGGGCGGCGCCTGCTACGGCGCGATGGCCACGACCTACAAGCTCGCCTACGCCGCGGGCTTCACCTCGGCACAGGTGGTGGCGAGCCAAGCGTGGCTCGGCTGCCTCTTCTTCGCCCTCGCCACGCTCGCAGGGCACGCACTCGGGCACCGCTGGCAGCGCGTGGGCTGGAAGCTCGCCCTTAAGCTCATGGGCCTGGGAGCCCTCACCTGCCTCACCTCAATCCTCTACTGCTACGCCATGAGCGTGCTGCCCGCCCCGGTGGCGCTCACGCTCCTCTTCCAGTTCACGTGGCTGGGGCTCGTGTGGCAGACCGTCATGACGCGCCGGCCGCCGAGGCCCCTCCAAGTGGCCTCCGCCCTGGCCATCGTCTTCGGGACGGTGTTCGCGAGCGGCGTTTACAAGACCGGCATCACCGGGTACGACCCCGTGGCCCTGCTCTGCGCGCTGGGGGCGGCCGTGTCCTGCTCCCTCTTTGTCACCCTCTCCGGCAAGGTCGAGGCCCCCTGCTCGTCCGAGCAGCGCGGCGTCATCGTGTGCGCGGGCTCCGTGGTCATGTCGCTCACGGTGTGCCCGGACTACGTCGTCTCGGGCGTCCTCGCCCAGGGCATCCTGCCCTTTGCCGTCATCGCCGGCTTCTTTGGCATGCTCTGCCCGGTCTTGCTCTTCGGCATGGGCTCTCCGCACCTGCCCGCGGGTCTCTCCACTGTCATGGCCGCCGCGGAACTCCCCGCCGGCCTGCTCATAGCCATGATCGTCCTCGGCGAGCCGCTCGGCGTCGTCGAGTGGCTGGGCGTCGCCATCATCCTCGCCGGCGTGTGCCTGGCACAGGTCCCCTCCCTGCTTGGAGGCCGGGAGGCACGTCGCGCCGCCGCAGGACAAGCCGTCGGCTAGTCACCCCTTCACGGGCGGCCCGCGCGCATCAGGGAAAGGGCCACGGGCCCGGCGCGTGAGGTCGCAAGGACGTTATAAAGCGTCCCCGCAGAGGTGGGGGCGCCAGAGAGAAGGAGGCACCATGCCATTTCCAAAAGGGTTCCTTTGGGGAGGAGCCACCGCTGCTAACCAATGCGAGGGAGGTTATGACGAGGGCGGCCGCGGCCTTGCCAATGTCGACGTCATCCCACACGGGTCGGAGCGCAACGACGTAAGTCGCGGCCTGAGGCGCATGCTCGACTTTGAGCCCGGGTACTACTACCCGGCCCAGACGGGCATCGACTTCTACCACCACTACCGCGAGGACATAGCCCTCTTCGCGGAGATGGGCTTTAAGGTCTTTCGCCTCTCCATCGCCTGGAGCCGCATCTTCCCCAATGGCGACGAGGAGGAGCCCAACGAGGCCGGGCTCGCCTTCTACGAGGACGTGTTCCGCTGCTGCCGCGAGCACAGGATCGAGCCCCTCGTGACCATCACGCACTTCGACTGCCCCATCCACCTCGTCAAGAAGTACGGCGCCTGGCGAAACCGCGCCCTCATCGAGCTCTACAAGCGGCTCGTGAAGGTGCTCTTCAACCGCTACCGCGGCCTCGTGCATTGGTGGATCACGTTCAACGAGATGAACATGATCTTGCACCGTCCCTTCATGGGTGCCGGCATCGTCCTCGAGCCCGGGGAGAATGCCCGCGAGGCCGAGTACCGCGCCGCGCACAACGAGCTCGTGGCGAGCGCCTGGGCCACCAAGATCGCCCACGAGGTCGACCCGGAGAACAAGGTTGGCTGCATGCTCGCCGCGGGAAGCTACTACTCCTACTCCTGTCGTCCCGAGGACGTCCGTGCAGCGCAGGTCAAGAACCAGGAGGACCTCTTCTTCGTGGACGTGCAGGCACGCGGGCACTACCCCGGCTACGCGCTCAAGATGCTCGAGCGCGAGGGCATCGACGTGGGCATGACCGCCGAGGACGAGCGCATCCTTGCGGAGAACACCGTCGACTTCATCTCGTTTAGCTACTACTCCTCGCGCTGTACCGCGGGCGACCCCGATTCCGTGGGCGGCGTCGCCGAGGGCAACGCCTTCGCCGGCGTAGAGAACCCCTACGTGCGCACGAGCGACTGGGGCTGGGTCATCGACCCGCTGGGGTTCCGCATCACGATCAACGACCTCTGGGACCGCTACCAGAAGCCGCTCTTTGTGGTGGAGAACGGCCTCGGCGCCTATGACGAGGTGCTTCCCGACGGCACGATCGAGGATGACTACCGCATCGCCTACCTGCGCGAGCACATCGAGGCCATGCGCGACGCTATCGAGCAGGACGGCGTCGAGATGCTCGGCTACACCACCTGGGGGCCGATCGACCTCGTGAGCGCGGGCTCCGGCGAGATGGAGAAGCGCTACGGCTTCATCTACGTGGACCGCGACAACCTGGGCAACGGCACGCTCGAGCGCAGGCGCAAGAAGAGCTTCTACTGGTATCAGCAGGCCATCGCCACCAACGGAGGCGACCTGGGCTAACCACCCGGGCAATATCACTAAGGAGAAAATAATGGCAGAAAAATACGACGACCTGGCCAGATCCATACTCGAGAACGTAGGCGGCGCCGAGAACGTCGCCAGCGTCGCGCACTGCATCACGCGCGTGCGCTTCAAACTCAAGGACGAGTCCCGCGCCAACACGGCCAAGATCGAGGCCCTCAAGGGCGTCATCCAGGTCATCCAGGCCAACGGCCAGTACCAGGTGGTCGTGGGCAACATCGTCGAGGACGTCTACGACGCGGTCCTGGAGGCCGGCAACTTCTCGGGCGGCGCAAGCGCCGACGACGAGCCCCAGGGCGATAAGACCGTTGCCTCCGTCATCATCGACCTCATCTCTGGCATCTTCCAGCCCATCCTGGGACCGCTTGCCGCCGCAGGCATCATGAAGGGACTGCTTGCCCTCATCACCTACTTCGTCCCGGCCTTTGCAAACGACGGCCTCTACACGCTGCTCTACACCGTGGCTGACGGCTTCTTCTACTTCCTTCCCGTCGCCCTGGCGTTCAGTGCCGCTCGCAAGTTCCGCATGAACGAGTTCACCGGCGTGGCAATCGGCGTGGCGCTCCTCTACCCGACGATGGTCGCCCTGACCTCGGGCGAGGCGCTCGGCAGCATCGACCTCGGCGTGGCCGGCACGTTCTCGTGGTACGCCACCGCCCTCGGGCTCCCCATCATCATGCCCGTGTCCGGCTACGTGAGCTCGGTGATCCCCATCCTTCTCATGGTGTGGTTCGGCTCTATCCTTGAGCGCTGGCTCAAGAGCTGGATGCCGGCTGCGCTCAAGATGTTCCTTGTCCCGCTCGCCACGATGACGGTCTCCATCGTCTTGGGCTACCTCATCATCGGCCCGGTGGCCACCCTCATCACCAACCTGCTGAGCGCGGCGTTCTCGTTCATCTTCCAGCTCCCCGTGGTTGGTTCCGTCCTGGGCAGCGCCCTAGTCGGCGGACTGTGGATGTGCCTCGTCATCTTCGGCTTCCACTGGAGCCTCATCCCCATCTCCATCATGAACCTGAACACCCTCGGCCACGATAGCGTGCTCGCCGCCACCATCGGCCACGGGTTCGCACTCGGAGCGGTCATCTTTGCCATGTACCTCAGAAACAAGGACGAGCGCTTCCGCGGCATCGCCCTTCCCGCGATGATCTCCGCCTTCTTCTTCGGCGTCACCGAGCCGGGCATCTACGGCATCGCCCTCCCCAACAAGCGCGCGTTCGTCGTGGCATGCCTGAGCTCCGCCGTGGGCGGCGCTATCGTGGGAATGACTGGCGCTCTCATGTACATCTCGGGCGGCCTCGGCGTCTTCAACCTGCTCAACTTCATCGACGGGACCCCTGGTGGCGCCGGGATGTCCCACATGATCTTCGCGATCATCGCCTCGCTCATCTCCGCCGTCCTGGCCTTTGTTATCGAGTTCGTCACCTACCGACCCAACGACGAGGAGGAAGGCGCCCACTAGCTTGCGCCCTCCTCAATCAGCTCTATGTAATTGAGGAGCAGTTGAGGTGGGTGAGGGCCGAGGGCGATCAAGGTGGCCGCCCTCGGCCCGGGACAACCTGCCAGAAAGCGTTTAGCTTTCTCGGGCGGCGCTGAAATGAACTGCGCCCCGAAACTTAGACGGGTCAATTAGCGGCCTATGCCGCACATGGGGACTGATTCCGGAACTCCTCCGGGGTCAGTCCCTTTTGCTTAACCTGCCTCCTCTTGTTCCAGTGAACGGTGTAGGCGTGGAGGTCCCGCTTGAACTCCTCGAAGCTCCGCCACGTCCGGTTCCTGTAGAACTCGTCCTTCAGGCGCCCGGGCAGCAGCTCCGTCGCAAGAGCTCGCCCTCGCGCGCCGCCGGCCCCGGCCGGGTCCGGGCGCCCTTCGGCCTTCGGTGCGCCCGTATCCCCTGTCGCAAAACTCTGCTGCAAGAGTCCTCAGCGTGGCGTCGTGTTCGACTTTCCCGTCCATAAAGAAGCCCCCCATTTCTAATGTCCAAGAAATGAGGGGGCGGTTCAATTTCGGGACGGGGATTAAATAATCATTCAGAACAAATTTTTTTATCCCCGTCCCAGAAAAATCATCGGGCGTGGTCTTGGGCAAACGGTCTAGTTACGCTTGAGGTGGACGACGGTTTCGCAGTGGAAGGTTTGCGGGAACAGGTCGACTGGCGTGATCTTGACGGGGGAGAAGGTGCCTTCCTCGACAAAGCGTTTGAGATCGCGCGCCAGGGTGGCCGGGTCGCAGCTCACGTAGGCGACATCGCGGGCACTCGTGCTGGCGATAAGGTCGATCGCCTCGGGGGCGAGGCCTGCACGCGGCGGGTCGACCACCAGGACATCGGCGTCCTGGTCGGGGAACTCGCGCACGGCATCGCCGCCGATGACGTCGACGTTATCGAGCTTGTTGATCTCGAGGTTGCGGCGCAGGTCGCGTACGGCCGGTCCGTAGGCCTCGACAGCGGCAACAAAGTCGCAGCGGCGGGCGAGCGGCAGGGTGAAGGTTCCGGCGCCGCAATACAGGTCTACGGCAAGTTCGTCTTCCTGCGGGTCGAGCGCCTCCATGACAAGCTCGATCAAAATCTCGGCACCCTTGGTGTTGACCTGGAAAAACGACGGGGCCGAAAGGCGCATCTGGCCGTCGGCGATGTTCTCGGTCCAGGAGCCCTCGCCGGCGAGCATCTCAACCTTGGAGACGCGGCGGGCCTTCTTCTCACCCTTGCTCATAACGCGCACTATGCTCGTGGGGTGTGCGGCGTCTGCCAGCACGCGCGAGACTTGCGAGCGCGGAAACGACCCCGTGGGCGTCCAGAGCGCGACCTCGAGCGCTTTGGTGCGACGCGATGCGCGAATGCCCACGCGCTCCAGACCCAGGTTGTGGCTGCCGCTCAGATAGTTGAGCGCGCCGACGACCGATTTGAGCGCCTTGGGAAAACGCTTATCGAACAGCGGGCACGAATCGACGGTCACGATCTTGCTGGGGTCGACGCCGTGCATGCCAAGGCGAACACGGCCGTTAACGAGAGTGGGCTCCAGCTCAATCTTATTGCGGTAGCCCCAGTTGTCCTTGGTATGGCGGATAGGCTGGATAAGATCGTTGACCTGCTCGGGAGTGAACTTGCCGATGCGCTCGAGCGTGGAGCGCAGATTTTGCTCCTTGGCGGCGAGCTGTGCCGTGCGTGAGAGATTGCCCCACGAGCAGCCGCCGCAGATGCCAACGAAGGGGCAGGGAGGCTGAATGCGATCGGGGCTTGGCTCCAGAATCTCGGTGGCGTGGGCGCGCATAAACGATTTGCCGTCCTGCACGATCTCGGCCTCGACGGTGTCGCCCGCCACGGCGCCCTGCACAAATACGGCCTTGCCGTTGTCGGCATGCGCCAGACCATCGGCGCCGTAGGTCATCGATTCTATGGTGAGCTTCATATTCCTGCCTGTCATTCGCGTTGTTGTCCGCAACCATGGTAGCAGGGAAAAGCGCCCCGTATCTGAGGCATTCCTCAAATACGGGGCGCTTCTACAAACGTCTATTTCGTCTTGCCGGTAATGAGCGTCTTAAGGCCTAAGCCGATTAGGCCCAGGCCCATGCGCACGCGGCTGGGGCGATGGCGCTCGATGGCCTTGGTCTTGCCGGCGGGCTTCTTGCGACGGGCACTCGTCTCGGGTGCGGGCTTGGTGACCTGCGGCTCGGGCTGAGGTGCAGGTGCAGGCTCGGGCTCAATGACGGTCGCCTGGACCTTCTGAACCTCGGGTGTTGCCGGCTGCGGCTCAGGAGCAGGGGCGGGCTTTGCCTCGGCGGCGTCCTCGGCGTTGTGATAGGCACGCTCCAGCAGGGCTTCCTGTGAGTTGAAGGGCTTCTCACCCTCTGCGCGCTCCACGGGGACCCAGGTGCCGTCGCTCGTGAGGCTGCGGGCCTTTACGTTGTCGCGCAGCTGCATACTCATGTATTCGTGCACCAGGGCGCGGCAGGTGGGGTCGAGCACGGGGAAGGCGATCTCCACGCGGTGCTCGGTGTTGCGCGTCATCATGTCGGCCGAGCTCAGATAGATCATGTCCGAGTC
>DXLV01000024.1:13946-29022 GCA_019414545.1 Collinsella sp.
GGCGTAAACGCGCGCATGCTCCAAAAAGCGTCCGACGATAGAGCGGACATGCACGTTCTCGGTCTTGCCCGGAACGCCCGGCTTGAGGCACGAGATGCCGCGGATGATCATGTCCACGCGCACGCCGGCACACGATGCCTCGGCGATCTTGTCGATGACCTCGCGGTCGGTGAGCGAGTTGAGCTTAAAGAACACACGGGCGGGCTCGCCAGCAAGGGCGCGTTGTATCTCGCGATCCAGACCGCGCATAATGAGCGGCTTCAGGCCGACCGGCGCCACGCCCAGGAAGCGGTAATCGCCGCGCAGGTTGCCCAGCGACAGGTTGCGGAAGAACAAGTTGGCGTCCTCGCCGATGCCGGGATGGGCGGTCATGAGCATAAAGTCGCTGTAGAGCTTGGCCGTCTTCTCGTTAAAGTTGCCGGTGCCCAACAGCGTCAGGCGTGTAAGCGCCATGCCCTCGCGATAGGTGAGCTGGCAGATCTTGGAGTGGCACTTAAAGCCTTCGGAGCCGTAGATGACGGTGCAGCCTGCCTCTTCCAGGCGCTCGGCCCACTCGATGTTGTTCTGCTCGTCGAAGCGGGCGCGGAGCTCCATGAGCACCGTGACCTCTTTGCCGTTCTCGGCGGCATCGATCAGCGACTCGCACAGGCGGCTCTGCTTGGCCACGCGGTAGAGCGTGATGCGCAGTGAGATGCACTCGGGGTCGTAGGCGGCCTCGTGCACCAGATCCAGGAAGGGGTTCATAGCCTCATAGGGATAAAAGAGCAGCTTGTCGTGCTGAAGTACCTGCTCACGGATGGAGCGGGCTATATCGATGGTGGGGTTGGGCTGCGGCTTAAACGGCGTAAAGAGCAGCTCGTTGCGCAGGTGCTCGGGAATCTTGCCCTCAATGCCGAAGACATAGTCCAGGTTGAGCGGGATATCGCAGGTAAAAACCGAGCGGCGCGAAAGCTCGAGCGCCTTGCGGATAGTCTTGAGCGTTGCTTTTTCGAGTGAGCCCGAGACGGCGAGTACTATCGGCTGCAGGCGCAGACGCTTCTTGAGGATGCGCTTCATGTGCTGACGGTAGTCCTCTTCCTCTTCGACGCCCTCGCCGTCCGGATCGATGTCGGCGTTGCGGGTGACGCGGATGAACGCGCGGTCGAGCGGTTTATAGGAGCCAAAGCAACTGTCCAGGCAGGCGAGGATGACGTCCTCGAGCAGAATGTAGGAGTAGGTGCCGGTGGGCGAGGGGATCTCGACCACGCGGTTCATCGAGGCGGGAATCTCGATCAGGCCCAGCAGACTTTCCTCGTCGGTGACGCCGTCCAAGCCGCAGGCCAGGTAGAGCGCGCCGTTGCGCAGGTTGGGGAAGGGGTGGCGCGGGTCGATCACCAGCGGCGAGATGACCGGCGACACGTAGGCCTGGAAGTAGCGGTTGACAAAGGTGCGCTCCTCGGGCGTAAGCGAATCGATGCGAGCGCGGTGAACGCCCAGGGCGTTGAGTTTGCCCTCGATGTTCTTAAAAATGGACTCCCAACGGGTAAGGAGCCCGGGCAGCTCTGCCATGACGGCATCGACCTGTTCGGAGGCGGTCATATTGCTCTTGTTGTCGACAGGTTGCTTTTTTAGCTCGGCCAGGTCGGACAGGCCACCCACGCGCACCATGAGGAACTCATCGAGGTTTGACTCGAAGATCGAGACGAACTTAAGGCGCTCGAACAGCGGCACGGACTCATCGAAGGCTTCGTCGAGCACACGGTTGTCAAAGCGCAGCCAGCTGAGCTCTCGGTTCTGCGTGTACGAGAAGTCGCGCGGCGGTTTGCGCAGCTTGGCGGCCTTTTGCTTTTTTTCGATTTTGCTCGGCATATTCATCTGTCCGTTCAGTCCCCGCAGGGGACGGTAGCCTAACACTATTCTCTATTGTCTCAATTTAGTCGACTTGCGGCACGGACGCATTGTGCGAACGGTATCTTTACCTACTTCTAACGCTGACGAGCCGAAGCACTAACGCCCGGTGCTTTGAGTAAGCGATCTATATCCTCACTCAACTGGTGAGAATGTATGAATAAGAATGATAGCAAGCTGAATATAATCGAATGTAGGTCGAATCGAGGACAAGCGTCATTTATATGCAGAAAACCGTTTTCGCTATGCAATTTTGAATCATGGATAACTTTGAGTGTTTCGTCTTGATTTACTAGAAAAAAATAACATTTACCTAGGGAAATCTGCTTTACAAAACTGAAGTGCATCATGGGGGAATCATATGCGATATACCGTTCATCGCACTTTGCTGACCGTTCGGGGGCGAGGTGGAATTGCGAGTGGTTTTTGGATATAACTAGAGCTGTCAGCAAGCAGCGTCCCATATGGAGGGGCGCTGATACATTCGGCCAGTAAGGCCCGAAAGAAAGGTAGGAGGCCATGACGAAAGGTCTGCACGTGCCTTCCGAGATCGGCAAGCTCAGGAAGGTCTGCCTGCACCGTCCCGGCGACGAGCTCCTCAACCTGCCGCCTGACGAGCTCGAGCGACTCCTGTTCGACGACGTCCCGTTCCTTGAGGTCGCGCAGCAGGAGCACGACACCTTCGCCCAGATCCTGAGGGACCAGGGCGTCGAGGTGCTCTACCTCGAGAACCTCGTCGCGGAGGTGTTCGACCAGGTCCCCGGCGCCCGCGCCGAGTTCACCGACCAGTACATCGCCGAGGCGGGCATCCGCGGCCAGCACATGCCGCAGATCGTCCGCGAGAAGCTGGACTCCATCGAGGACAACCTCGAGTTCGTCAAGAAGACCATGGCCGGCATGACCAAGGCCGAGATCGACATGCCCCTCACGGCGTCCACGACCCTCGACTCCCTGGTCAACTCCGAGTCCGAGTCCGACCTGATCATCGACCCGATGCCCAACCTCTACTTCACCCGCGACCCGTTCGCGGTCGTCGGCGAGGGCGTCAACCTCAACCGCATGTACTCGGTCACCCGCAACCGCGAGACCCTGTACGGCAAGTACGTCTTCAAGTACCACCCCGACTACAAGGACGTCTCCCTGTACTTCCGCCGCGACTGCCAGTTCCACACCGAGGGCGGCGACGTGCTGAACATCAACGAGAAGACCCTCGCCGTCGGCATCTCCCAGCGCACCCAGGCGGCCGCCATCGACGTCATGGCCCAGAACATCTTCTGGAACTCCGACTCCAAGGTCGAGCGCATCCTGGCCTTCGACATCCCCGTCTCGCGCGCCTTCATGCACCTCGACACGGTCTTCACCCAGATCGACGTCGATAAGTTCACGATCCACCCCGCCATCATGGGCACCCTGCGCGTCTACGAGCTGACCGCCGGCAAGAACCCGGGCGACGTGAACATCCGCCTGATCGAGGACACCCTCGAGCACGTCCTGGAGGACGCCACCGGCGTCGACCAGGTCAAGCTGATCCCCTGCGGCGGCGGCGACCCGATCGCGGCCTCCCGCGAGCAGTGGAACGACGGCTCCAACACCCTGTGCGTCGAGCCCGGCAAGATCTGCGTCTACGCCCGCAACACCGTCACCAACGACGTGCTGTACAAGGAGGGCCTGGACCTTCTCGTCGTGCCCTCCGCCGAGCTCTCCCGCGGCCGCGGCGGCCCGCGCTGCATGAGCATGCCCTTCTGGCGCGAGGACCTCTAAGGTTTTCAAAGACCCGTACAGGTCTTAATACAAACATCTAGCTGCCATTAGATGTCTCCCAATGGGACGGTGCGGTTCTTTCGCACCGTCCCGTTCATGTTTATTGACGCTAAATTAAGATCAGATAAGGTGGCCATGGATATCAAGACAATTGGCGTTGAGGAATGGCTCAACGTTTGGGAGAAGAGTGCTACCTGGGATATCGCTCAGTCGACGATCTCGTCGCTGACCATGGGTGAGCTTCGCGCACTTGACGAACAGGACGGTGCTACATTCTACGAGCGCCTGGATCGCGAGAAGATGAATTACGGCTGGATCGAGGGTTCGCCGGAGTTTAAGGCCGAAGTCGCCAAGCTGTATCGTCGCGAGGTCAATCCCGATCACATTTTGCAGACCAATGGCTGTACGGGTGCTAACCTCAATGCCATCATGGCTGTTGTCGAGCCCGGCGATCACGTGATTGCCGAGTGGCCTACCTATGCGCCGCTCTATGAGATTCCGCGTACGCTCGGTGCCGAGGTCGAGTATTGGGAGCTTCGCGAGGAACTCGGCTGGAAGCCCGATATCGAGGAACTCAAGCGCTTGGTGCGTCCCAATACCAAGCTCATCTGCATCAACAACGCATCGAACCCCATCGGTACGGTGCTCGATGCCGATATGCTCGGCCAGATTGCCGAGATTGCCCGTTCGGTGGGCGACTACGTGCTGTGCGACGAGGTGTATCTGCCGCTCGAAAACACTGAGTCCTTTATGTCGATGGTCGACGTGTACGAGAGGGCCATGGTCACCAACTCGTTGTCGAAGACCTATTCGACGCCTGCGGCCCGCGTGGGCTGGGTCGTGGCCGACGAAGAGGTGTCCAACCGCATCCGCACCTACCGCGATTACACCATGATCTGCGGCGGCGTGTTCAACGATGCCCTGGCGACCTATGTGCTTGAGCACAGGGACAAGATTCTCGAGCGTAACCGCAAGATCGTGTTTGGTAACCGCGATATCGCGCAGGCTTGGATCGATACGCAGCATCGTGTTTCCTGGACGGCCCCGCAGGGCGTGTCCAGCTCGTTTATCCAGCTGGATATTCCCGAGGATGACGAGGAGTTCTGCAAGCGCCTGCTGGCCGAGAGGGGAGTGCTGCTGGTCCCCGGTAGCCGTTTTGAGCTTCCCTGCGGAGCGCGCCTGGGCTACTGCGCGAGCGAAGATGTTCTTCGCGAGGGCCTGAGGCTTCTGGGCGAGGCGCTGGCCGAGTTCGATCGCTAGGATTCCGATGATCTTCGAGGGCCTTATCCAAATTGGCCGAAGATAATCGAAAACGGATCCGTTTCCCTAGGGGAAGCGGGTCCGTTTTTCCATACCGAGAAGTCAAGTTTTTACAAATGGGGCCGTAAGGCGAGCCGGTATCCGCTGGGCCTTATACTGAGCTTCCGGTGAACGGTATCAAGCGTCTGGTAAACGGTAATTTGTATACCAGAAATGAATAGGACAAACTTTTTTCTGAATAAAAATGAAAATGGTTGGGACGTGGTATGAATCGCTAATTCTATTCATAGCTTTGTTGGAAATATGCAATTTGAGGGTGGTTTAATAAAGTTTAGTTCCAATTGATTTTTGGATTGAAAACGCGTTTAAGCACGTAAATACACTTTATTAAATCAAAGTGTGCCATGCGTGAAGTATATGTGTATGCCGTTCACCCCTCATATAAAACCGTTCGGGGGCGAGGTGGAAGTATGGACTGATTTTGGATATAAATATGTCGTCAGCAATAACGCCTCACACGGAGGGGCGCTAACGAATCGGCCCTGACAGGGGCCCGAAAGAAAGGTAGGAGGCAATGACGAAAGGTCTGCACGTGCCTTCCGAGATCGGCAAGCTCAGGAAGGTCTGCCTGCACCGTCCCGGCGACGAGCTCCTCAACCTGCCGCCTGACGAGCTCGAGCGACTCCTGTTCGACGACGTCCCGTTCCTTGAGGTCGCGCAGCAGGAGCACGACACCTTCGCCCAGATCCTGAGGGACCAGGGCGTCGAGGTGCTCTACCTCGAGAACCTCGTCGCGGAGGTGTTCGACCAGGTCCCCGGCGCCCGCGCCGAGTTCACCGACCAGTACATCGCCGAGGCGGGCATCCGCGGCCAGCACATGCCGCAGATCGTCCGCGAGAAGCTGGACTCCATCGAGGACAACCTCGAGTTCGTCAAGAAGACCATGGCCGGCATGACCAAGGCCGAGATCGACATGCCCCTCACGGCGTCCACGACCCTCGACTCCCTGGTCAACTCCGAGTCCGAGTCCGACCTGATCATCGACCCGATGCCCAACCTCTACTTCACCCGCGACCCGTTCGCGGTCGTCGGCGAGGGCGTCAACCTCAACCGCATGTACTCGGTCACCCGCAACCGCGAGACCCTGTACGGCAAGTACGTCTTCAAGTACCACCCCGACTACAAGGACGTCTCCCTGTACTTCCGCCGCGACTGCCAGTTCCACACCGAGGGCGGCGACGTGCTGAACATCAACGAGAAGACCCTCGCCGTCGGCATCTCCCAGCGCACCCAGGCGGCCGCCATCGACGTCATGGCCCAGAACATCTTCTGGAACTCCGACTCCAAGGTCGAGCGCATCCTGGCCTTCGACATCCCCGTCTCGCGCGCCTTCATGCACCTCGACACGGTCTTCACCCAGATCGACGTCGATAAGTTCACGATCCACCCCGCCATCATGGGCACCCTGCGCGTCTACGAGCTGACCGCCGGCAAGAACCCGGGCGACGTGAACATCCGCCTGATCGAGGACACCCTCGAGCACGTCCTGGAGGACGCCACCGGCGTCGACCAGGTCAAGCTGATCCCCTGCGGCGGCGGCGACCCGATCGCGGCCTCCCGCGAGCAGTGGAACGACGGCTCCAACACCCTGTGCGTCGAGCCCGGCAAGATCTGCGTCTACGCCCGCAACACCGTCACCAACGACGTGCTGTACAAGGAGGGCCTGGACCTTCTCGTCGTGCCCTCCGCCGAGCTCTCCCGCGGCCGCGGCGGCCCGCGCTGCATGAGCATGCCCTTCTGGCGCGAGGACCTCTAAGTCTTTCCGTTTCCGGTGCGGTCCCCCTACAACCGCACCGGCTTCGCCCGTTAAACGGGCAACACTAATACTTACGTAATTCATTTCTTCGAAAGGAATCGAACCATGGGTGTTAACCTCTCCGGCCGTAGCTTCCTCAAGCTTCTCGACCTCACCACCGAGGAGATCGAGTACCTGCTCAAGCTCTCCAAGAACTTCAAGGATATGAAGCGCGCTGGCGTTCCGCACCGCTATCTCGAGGGCAAGAACATCGTCCTGCTCTTCCAGAAGACCTCCACTCGTACCCGCTGCGCCTTCGAGGTCGGCGGCATGGATCTGGGCATGGGCGTCACCTACCTCGATCCGGGCTCGTCGCAGATGGGCAAGAAGGAGTCCATCGAGGACACCGCTCGCGTTCTCGGCCGCATGTATGATGGCATCGAGTTCCGTGGTTTCGCTCAGGACGACGTCGAGGAGCTCTCCGCCAAGGCTGGCGTCCCCGTCTGGAACGGCCTGACCACCGAGTGGCACCCCACCCAGATGCTCGCCGACATCCTGACCGTCCAGGAGAACTTCAACTACGACATCAAGGGCAAGACCCTCGTCTTCATGGGCGACTGCAAGAACAACGTCGCTCGCTCCCTCATGGTTGTCTGCTCCAAGCTCGGCATGAACTTCGTGGCCTGCGGCCCCGAGGAGTGCATGCCCGCTGACGACGTCATCGAGGCCTGCAAGCCCATCGCCGAGGCCAACGGCTGCACCATCAAGCTGACCACCGACGTCAAGGACGGCGTCACCGGTGCCGACGTCATCTACACCGACGTGTGGGTCTCCATGGGCGAGCCCGACGAGGTCTGGGCCGAGCGCATCGCTCAGCTCACCCCGTATCGTGTTACCTCCGAGGTCATGGCTATGGCCAACCCGGGTGCCATCTTCCTGCACTGCCTGCCCAGCTTCCACGACACCAACACCACGATTGGCGCCGAGAAGTGTGAGCAGTTCGGCATCACCGAGCAGGAGGTCACCGACGAGGTCTTCGAGAGCCCCGCTTCCAAGGTCTTCGACGAGGCCGAGAACCGCATGCACACCATCAAGGCTGTCATGTACGCTACGCTCAAGTAAGAGCATCTAGCATCTCGCTCGGGGTGCATTGCTGCGCACCCCGAGCGCTTTTGTCTGGTAAAAATCTCGCACCGAGCGACATGCACGGCACGGAAGAGCCGCTTTGGGCGAGATCAGTAAATGATTTATGAAGGGGGGATGAGAACTATGACTGAGACCGCTAAGAAAAAGCGCGGTATGCCTTCATCGTTCACCATTCTTCTTGCTCTGCTGGCAATTGTCGCGGTTGTTACCGTTATCGTCTCCGGTACGTCCGGTGGCGCGGTTACCGCTGCCCGCCTGAGCGATTTCTGCACCGCCCCGGTCAAGGGCTTCGCTGACGCTCTGCCCGTCTGCCTCTTCGTTATGATCCTCGGCGGCTTCCTCGGCATGATGACCGAGACCGGCGCCCTGGACAACGGCATTGCCGTTCTGGTGCAGAAGCTTAAGGGCAATGAGATCATGCTCATTCCCGTGCTGATGCTCATCTTCTCCCTCGGTGGTACCACCTATGGTATGTGCGAGGAGACCGTTCCCTTCTACGCCCTGCTCGCCGCTACCATGATGGCTGCTGGCTTCGACCCCATGGTCGGCGCCGCTACCGTCCTGCTCGGCGCTGGCTGCGGCTGCCTCGGCTCCACGGTTAACCCGTTCGCCGTCGGCGCTGCCGTCGACGCTCTGACCGGTGTTGGCATTGAGGTCAACCAGTCCATCATCATCGGCCTCGGTGCCGTCCTGTGGATTGTTACCACCGCCATGTCCATCTTCTTCGTCATGAGCTATGCCAAGAAGGTCAAGGCTGACAAGGGTTCCACCATCCTTTCGATGCAGGAGCTCAAGGACGCCGAAGAGGCTCACGGCAAGGCTGCTTCCGAGGTTAACAAGGAGGTCAAGCTCACCGGTCGTCAGAAGGGTGTTCTGATCGCCTTTGCCTTCACCTTCGTCGTCATGATCGTCGGCTTCATCCCGCTGGCCGACCTCAACGAGGGCGTCGCCAACTTCTTTGACGCTGGCGCTGTCTACGACGCCGACGGTAACGCCGTCGTCCAGGGCTGGTCTGCCCTGATCACCGGCCTGCCCATTGGTCAGTGGTACTTCGACGAGGCTTCCACCTGGTTCTTCCTCATGGCCGTCCTGATCGGTATCATCGGTGGCCTGTCCGAGAAGCAGATCGTCAACACCTTCATCACCGGCGCTGCCGACATGATGTCCGTTGTTCTCGTCATCGCCCTCGCCCGTGGTATCTCCGTCCTCATGGCTAGCACCGGCCTCGACGTCTACGTCCTCGACGCTGCCGCCAATGCTTTGGCTGGCCTGTCCGGCGTGATTTTCGCTCCCATGAGCTTCCTGGTCTACTTCGGTCTGTCCTTCCTGATCCCCTCGACCTCCGGTATGGCTACTGTCTCCATGCCCATCATGGGACCGCTGGCTGTTAAGCTCGGCTTCTCGCCCGAGGTCATGGTTATGATCTTCTCCGCCGCCATCGGCGTCGTGAACCTGTTCACCCCGACCTCTGGCGCCATCATGGGCGGTCTTGCCCTGGCCAAGATCGAGTGGACGACCTGGCTCAAGTTTGCTCTTAAGCTCATCGTCGCTCTCTCCGTCGTCTGCGCCATCATCCTGACCGTCGCTTGCGTGATGCTCTAAGTACCCCTTGGGTACCCCACGGAAACCATGACGATCCTGTAAAGGATCACCTGGTCATCGTCTGTCCGGTGGGGTAACCCCACCGGTAGACTCCTACCTTTAGCCTCCTCCCGTTCCGTGCGCGGGAGGGGGCGCTCTTGTGTTCCGGCGTTTTACCAAACGCCGGAACCACTCGACGCTGCAAGCCCGCCAGAGCGGCAATCTGACGTTCAATCGTCGGGCATGGCCAAAAGGCCTATGCCCTCCTCTTTCACGTCACCTTGCTCGCTCTGGTGGGCTTTCGCTGACTTATGCTCAACCTGCGGCGCTGCCATTGTTGGCGCAGGGGGCGGCTTGCTCGCTCTGGTGTCTGTTCGCTGTCCGTTCTCTGCCCGCGACGTTTCTGCTGTTGGTGCAAAGGGGTCAGGTTACTTTGCGCCAAAAGGGGAAGTTGCGGTGGAATAGTTCCCGTTTGGCCGTCTTGAGGGGTTAAACAGGAGCTATTTCACCGCAACTTATCGATGGCGTGTTTGGTTGGTGCCTGTTGATGGCCTGGGCATCGGGGAGGGCAGGCTCCGTTATAATCGCGTAGGAACTTAATTTACGAAACGGGACGGGAGCCATACATGCGCCAGGGTTTCGACAACGCGAAGTATATCGAGCTGCAGGCTGCTCACATTAAGGAGCGCATCTCGCAGTTTGGCGGCAAGCTGTATTTGGAGTTTGGCGGCAAGCTGTTCGATGACTATCATGCCAGCCGCGTGCTACCGGGTTTTGAGCCGGACAGCAAGTTCCGCATGCTCAAAAGCATCGCCGACGATGTCGAGGTTATCATCGCGATCAACGCGAACCACATCGAGAAAAACAAGGCTCGTGGTGACCTTGGCATTACCTATGACGAGGATGTGCTGCGCCTGGTTGACCTGTTCCGCGGCAACGGCTTTGCTGTCGCGGCCGTGGTCATCACCCAGTACGCTGGACAGCCCGCTGCCGATGTGTTCCGCAACCGCCTGAACGCGCTCGGTATTCCCGCCAAGCTGCACTATCCCATCGAGGGGTATCCGCACGATGTCGATCTGATCGTGTCCGACGACGGCTATGGCAAGAACGAGTTTGTCGAGACCACCCGACCGCTCGTTGTCGTGACGGCGCCCGGCCCTGGCTCGGGCAAGCTCGCCACTTGCCTGTCTCAGCTCTATCACGAGCACAAGCATGGCACGGCCGCCGGCTATGCCAAATACGAGACCTTCCCGGTTTGGAATCTGCCCCTTACGCATCCGGTCAATATTGCCTACGAGGCCGCCACGGCAGACCTCGATGACGCCAACATCATCGACTCCTTCCACCTGGAGGCCTACAACAAGACCACGGTCAACTACAACCGCGACGTCGAGGCCTTCCCGGTAGTCCGTGCCCTGATGGAAAAGATCCTGGGCAAGAGCCCCTACCAGAGCCCTACGGACATGGGCGTCAATATGGTCGGTTTTGCCATCACCGATGACGATGCCTGCCGCGACGCTTCCAAGATGGAGATCGTCCGCCGCTACTTTACCGCGGTCGAAAATGTGCGCCGTACCGGCGTGGGCGATGAGCAAGTCGACCGTCTCAAGATTATTATGAAGAAAGCCGGCATCGATAAGAACTACTCACCGGCGCGCTCGGCGGCCCTCACCAGGGAGCAGCTGACGGGTGGTCCCGTGGGTGCCATGGTCATGCCCGATGGCTCCGTGGTGACCGGTAAGACCTCCACGCGCCTGGGCGCCGCAAGTTCGCTCATTATGAACGCCCTCAAGCATGTCTCGGGCGTCGACCTTGAGCTCGAGGTCATTAGCGATGAGGCGATCGAGCCCATCAGCAAGCTCAAGACGCATTTCCTGGGCAGCAAAAACCCGCGCCTCCACACCGACGAGACGCTTATGGCGCTGTCGATCACCTCGGCCACGAGTGAGACGGCCGCTCGCGTCCTTTCGGGCCTGGAGCAGCTGCGCGGTTGCGATGCCTTCTTTAGCGTGATTATCTCGCCGACGGACGAGACGGTACTGCGCAAGTTGGGCATCAACGTGTGCTGCGAGCCCAAGTTTGAGCGCCGCGGTTTCTTCCATCGCTAAGTTTGAAGCACCGCGGTAATTGCATTGCATTTTGGCCGTATCGGGTTAGCGCCCGGTACGGCTTTTTGATCAATAAAGCGTCTATTTCGGCGAAAAATAGCTGTTTACCTGCCTAGAAACAATTTGAGGGTATACAATAACCGTAACTGTTTCATCCTTAGCGGGATGCCGCATGATGGATATTACCTGCCATCGTGAGGTGTGTCGGTCGCGCACGGCGCGTTAGATGCTCGTGCTCGGTTTGAGGAGGCTGCTATGGCGGGCAAGGGTCGTGCGAGTGTCAACGATATGAAGCGTGTCGAGGTGCTGGTGTTGATGGAGATCGACCAGCAAACCGAAGACAATGGCGGGCCGTATGGTTTCTCGCGCAAAACGCTTGCCGAGCGCGTGGGGGTTTCGCCGTATCGTGCCCGCGCCGCAATCGATCGCTTGGATTCCGAAGGCATGATTGATGTCGTCTCGCGTTATAGCGACGACGGCGGTCAGCTTGCAAATGGCATTTGCCTCACCGAACGTGGCGAGTGGTATCTTGAGGGCGTCCGTACCGGCATGCTCGTTCAGGAAATGCTTGAGGATGAGGCTGCTGATCGATAGCAGCATGTAACCCTTGCCATAGCGACGCCACCCGGGAAACCGGGCGGCGTTTTGTTTCAAGATTGAGAAATGCAACCGCACGCGAGAAAAATTGCGAACGGTCCGCGGCGCGAGTATTACAATGAAGACCCGTAAGATGTGTATGGATAACTTCTACGGGAAGCGCAGGTAACTCAATATGACCAAGCATGTGTTCGTGACCGGTGGCGTAGTTTCGTCTCTGGGCAAGGGTATTACCGCGGCCTCGCTGGGCCGTCTGCTCAAGTCGCGTGGCTACAAAGTAACGATGCAAAAGGCCGACCCGTATCTGAACGTCGACCCCGGCACCATGAGCCCGTTCCAGCATGGCGAGGTCTTTGTGACTGAGGACGGCTACGAGTCCGATTTGGACCTGGGCCACTACGAGCGCTTTATTGACGAGAACCTGACCCGCGATTCTAACTTTACGACGGGCGCCATTTACAAGAGCCTGATTGCCCGCGAGCGTCGCGGTGACTTTTTGGGCGGTACCGTCCAGGTGATTCCCCACGTCACCAATGCCATTAAGGACAAGTTCCGCCGCATCGAGGAGCAGACCGGCTCCGATGTAGTCATCACCGAGCTGGGCGGCACGATCGGCGACATCGAGTCCCAACCGTTTGTGGAGGCCATCCGTCAGTACCGCAAGGAGGCCGGCCCCGAGAACGTCTGCTACATCCACGTGTCGCTCGTTCCCTATATTGCCGCCGCCCACGAGGTCAAGACCAAGCCCACGCAGCATTCCGTCAAGGAGCTCCGCAGCTTTGGCATCCAGCCCGATATTATCGTGCTGCGCTCCGACCACCATATCGATGACGCTATCCGCGGAAAGATCGCAAGCTTCTGCGACGTCGACACCGATTGCGTCTTTACCAACGAGGACTGCGCGAGCATTTACGATGTTCCGCAGCTGCTTGCCGAGCAGGACTTTGACCTGCGCATTTGCGAGCGCCTGGGTCTGGATCCGCGTGAGCGCGACATGAGCGAGTGGAACGAGTTCCTGCGCAAACAGAATCACGCCAACCATCACGCCGACAAGGTGAAGATCGCCGTCGTTGGCAAGTACACGCAGCTGCCCGATGCGTACCTGTCGGTTATCGAGGCCCTGCACCATGCGGGCGTCTTCTACGATCGCCATGTGGACGTCCAGCTAGTCGACGGCGAGAGCCTCGATGAGCAGAATGTCTCCGAGGTTCTAGGCGACGCCTCGGGCATCCTGGTCCCCGGCGGCTTTGGCAAGCGCGCCCTGGAGGGCAAGATCCTCGCGGCCGAGTTTGCCCGTGAGCACAAGATTCCGTATCTGGGCATTTGCCTGGGTATGCAGGTCGCCGTGTGCGAGTTCGCCCGCAATGTCGTTGGCCTTGCTGGTGCCAGCTCCTCCGAGTTTGATCCGGACGGTCCGTATAGCGTCATCGATCTGATGAGCTCGCAGGAGGACGTGACCGAGAAGGGCGGCACCATGCGCCTGGGCGCCTATCCGTGCAAGCTCGCCGCCGATACTCTTGCTCGTGAGGCATATGGCGAGGAACTCGTCTACGAGCGTCACCGTCACCGCTTTGAGTTCAACAACGCCTTCCGCGACCAGCTCGAGGACGCCGGCTTGGTTATCTCGGGTCTGTCGCCCGATGAGCGCCTGGTTGAGATGGTCGAGCTGCCGCGCGACGTGCATCCGTGGTATGTGGCAACCCAGGCTCATCCCGAGTTCAAGAGCCGCCCGACCAACCCGCAGCCGCTGTTCCGCGAGTTCGTGCGCGCTTCGATCGGCCAGCACGAGGGTGTCGACCGTCTGCAGGTGACGCCCATGAACCTCGCTACGGACTAAGGGTGCCGGCGAATAAGGAACATACCGAAGCTACTCCCTCGTCGCTCGCCGTGGCGGCGGGGGAGTATCTCGATTACCTCGCGGTCGAGCGGGGCTTGGCGCGCAACACGATTGCGGCCTATCGTCGTGACCTGACGACGTACTGCGCCTATCTGGAGCGGGCGGGTATTGTGTCTTTTGAAGAGGTGACCCGTCAGATCGTGGAGGGCTTTGTCGCCGATCGCCGCGACGGAGGCTATTCCGACGCCTCGGTGGAGCGTGCGCTTGCTGCCGTGAAGGGCCTGCATGCCTTTTTGGTGCGCGATGGGGCCGTGGCCCAAAACCCGACGGCGGCGTTGCGCCTGCCTAAAAAGGCTGAGCGTTTGCCGGAGTATCTATCGGTGGAGGATGTCTCGGCACTGCTCGATCAAGACTTTCCCGAGGGCGAGATGGGACTGCGCGACCATGCCATCTTGGAAGTGCTCTACGGATGCGGTTTGCGTGTGAGTGAGCTGGTTGGGCTCGATGTGGGCGATATCCATATTGACGATGGCTTTGTACTCGTTCGCGGTAAGGGCTCAAAGGAACGCCTGTCCCCACTGGTGGGAAGCGCGGCGCGAGCTCTGACGCTCTATGTAACTGAGGGACGTTCTCGCTTGGCGGCCCATGCCCGCGGAACCGAGACCTCGGCGGTCTTTTTAAATAAGAACGGCCGCCGTCTGTCGCGCCAGGCCGTGCATGCGATATGCGAGCGGTATGGGCGTCAGGTGGGGCTGGTGGGGCTCCATCCCCATACCTTGCGCCACTCCTTTGCCACCCACATGCTCGCGGGCGGTGCCGACCTGCGTGTGCTGCAGGAGATTTTGGGCCATGCCGATATTTCGACCACGCAGGTCTACACGCATGTCGACCGAACGCAACTGACCGAGGTCTATCTGGCGGCGCATCCGCTAGCACATCGCTAGCACCTCGCTGACCTGCATATTTATAAATACTAAAGGGGACGGGCCCCAGATTGCCGAGACGCACTTTTGCGCGCATGGGCAATCTGGGGCTCGTCCCATTTTTCGCTAGACACCGACGCGGCGGTGGGCCGTGTGTACCGTGGGGGGGGGGGTTTGGGGG
>DXLV01000025.1 GCA_019414545.1 Collinsella sp.
GGTGAGGACTCGCCGCTCAACGTGCGCTCTGTTGCGGGCGGCGCCTTGGTCTTTATCGCCGTCGTCTCCATTCTTTCGCTGATGGTGCCGGGCACGAGCGATTCGTGCGACCTTATGTTTACGCCGCAGAACCTTTCCGTGTCGGGCGGCTACATTGGCGCCTTTATCGCAAGTGCCTTGCAAAACGCCCTGGGTAAACCTATCGCCATGGTTGTCTTGCTGGGGCTTGTCGTCGTTGGTTTGGTCATTATCGGCTTTTCGGTGGGTGGCGTTTTGCGCTCCGCACGCGATCGCGCTGCCGATTTTGCCGAGCGTCGACGTGCCGATGTCAATGCGAGCCCGTGGGGCGATGAAGAGGCCCTGTCTGTTCCCGGCGTCGCTCGTCCGCACCTGAGCATTCTGCGCCAGAAGGGGACTGACGCCGCGGTGACCACGGTCATGGGTGGCGATGTCGACCCGGTTTTGGATGACGACGAGGACGATGACCCATTTGTCGACGTATCCGAGTCGGTTGAAGCCGAGCGCGCCAAGACCACGCTGCTGCCGCGCCGCCATGCCAAGAAGGGCAAGGCTGCGCCCAAGCTCAACACAAGCGAGCCCGACCCGTCTTGGTCCGATAGCGAGATTGAGCTCACCGAGGGTGACGACGAGGACGACGAGGCTCCGCTCGAGACCGCCAAGACAACCTTGCTGCCGCGTCGCCACGCCAAGCGCGGGCAGGTCACTGGACAGCTTTCGATGGAGGACGATCCGGACAAGGTTGACGAGTCCGAGCCGCCGTTTGCCGTGAACCCTGTTTCGGCCGCACCTCAGATTCCCGACTTCTTAAAGCATCCCAAGGTTGCCGATGCGCCTGCCACGAGTGCTGTCGAATCGGCTGCGGCTCGTGATGGGGGAGCGGACGGCGGCGCCGCAGATAACAAGGGCGAAGAAGAGGACGGCCTCAAGCTTCCGCCGCTCGAAATCCTACATGCCAACCCGCAGTCGGCTTCTGCCGCGTCTTCGGATAAAGAGCTGGAGCAGACCGCTGAGTCACTGCAATCCACCTTGCTTGAGTTTGGCCGCAGTGCCCGCGTGGTCGGCTGGATCGCCGGCCCCACGGTGACGACCTTTAAGCTGCAACCTGGCGAGGGCGAGCGCGTGAGCAAGATTTCGAGCCTCGAGGACGATATTGCGCTTTCGCTCGCCGCCCAGTCGGTTCGTATCTTTGCCCCGATCCCCGGCACCTCGCTCGTGGGCATCGAGATTCCCAACCGCAAGCGCCAGAACGTCAATCTGGGCGACGTGCTGCCCTATGTGAAGGGCGGTCCGCTCGAGCTTGCCATCGGCCGCGACGCCGAGGGCACGCCGGTCGTCGCCGACCTCGCCAAGATGCCTCACCTGTTGATCGCCGGTACGACCGGTTCTGGTAAGTCGGTGATGATCAATTCCATCATCACGACCTTGCTCATGCGCGCCCTTCCCGAGGACGTTCGCCTGATCATGGTCGACCCCAAGCGCGTCGAGCTTGCGGGCTATAACGGTCTGCCGCATCTCTATGTGCCCGTGGTGACCGAGCCCAAGCAGGCCGCGAGCGCCCTGCAGTGGGCCGTGTCCGAAATGGAGCGCCGCCTGAAGGTATTCGAACGCCTCAACGTCCGTAAGATTTCGACCTATAACGAAAAGCAGGCCGCCGGCGAGTTTGAGCATTACGACAACCCGCCGCAAAAGATGCCCTACCTGGTCATTATCATTGACGAGCTCTCTGACCTGATGATGGTCGCCGGTAAGGATGTCGAGGCCTCGATCGTGCGTATTGCACAGCTGGGCCGTGCCGCCGGTATTCACCTTATCGTTGCCACGCAGCGCCCCAGCTCCAACGTGGTGACGGGCCTTATCAAGGCCAACATCACCAACCGCATCGCCTTTAACGTCGCCACGGGCATCGACTCGCGCGTCATCATCGACCAGATGGGTGCCGAGAAGCTCACCGGTTTGGGCGACATGCTGTTCTCCAAGGTCGACTGGGGCAAGCCCCGCCGTATCCAGGGCTGCTTTGTCTCGGACGACGAAATCAACGAGATTGTCGAGTTCGTCAAGTCGCAGAGCGAGCCCGACTACCACGAGGAGATTCTGTCCGCCGTGGCGCCCGCTTCCATGTCCATGGCTGGTGGCGGCGGCATTGTCCGCACCGGAGTCGCCGAGCCGCAAGACGATGATCCGCTCATTTGGGAAGCCGCCCATATTGTGGTGGAATCGCAGCTGGGCTCCACATCTGGCCTGCAACGCCGCCTGAAGGTTGGCTATGCGCGTGCCGGGCGTATTATGGACATGCTGGAAGAAAAGGGTGTCGTCGGCCCGCCCGACGGTTCCAAGCCGCGCGAGGTCCTGTTGGACGAGGAGGGGCTTGCCGCGCTGGAATCTGTCGACGCCGAGATGGCACGTGAAGATCGTGAGTTTGGAGGATTCTGATGGCTGCACGCTTTGGTGACATGCTGCTCGAGCAGCGTCGCCGAATGGGCCTTTCCATTCAGCAGGTCGCCAACACCATCAAAATCAGGCCGCAGATCATCGAGTTTTTCGAGACCGGTAACTTTGCTTCGATGCCGCCGCGCGGCTATGCGCAGGGCATGATTTCGAGCTATGCTCGTTTTTTGGGCCTCAATCCGCGCGAGGTCGTCAATGCCTACTTTGACGAACTGATGGCATACGAACGCGAGACGTCGCAGCAGGGCGGTCGTTTCCAGGACGCCGCCGGCTACGTCAATTCGCGTTCCTCTGTCGATAACGGGCGCTTCCTGATGGTTCAGGGCGGTCGTTCGACTCGCTATGGACAGCGTCCTCAGCAGGCCGGTTATATTACCGAGACGGGTTCGGGCGAGGAGATTCGCTCGCAGCGTGACCGGTTCCGCAGTACGCCGATGCCCGAGGACCGTGCGCTTCCCGCTGCCCGCGGCGTGGCGCGTGACCCTCGTGCCGGCTACGGCGACGGCGGCTATTCCGATCGCGGTCACCGTGGTATCTCCACCGGACGCTCTCGCAGTGGCTATGCGGACGCCGATACCACGCAGGTGACGCCGCGTCTTCGCTCTCAACCACAGCCGTATGGCCAGCGCTCTTCGGCTCCGCGTGCGGGCCAGCGTGGCTATCAAGGCCGCGGTGAACTTGCGCCCCGCTCGGGTCAGCGCAGCCTTCAGGGCCAGGGTGGCTATCGCGGCCGTTCCGATAGCAATCGTGGCCGTATGCCTCAGGGAGGCGGCCGCAGCAGTTTCAGTCGTGGACGCGGCGGTTCCCGTGCTCCTCAAAACAACGGGCTCGATCCGCGTATCGTCTACGCCGGTATCGGTGCCGTGGCGTTGCTGCTGATCGTGCTCATCGTGGTACTTCTGCGCGGCTGCGCATCTTCGACGCCCGAGACCACGCCCGAGACGCCCGCTGTTACCAAGACGACGACCAAGAAGTCTTCTAAGAAGACCGAAACGGTCGACGAGGACGAAAACACCGATGAGCCGACTGACGAGTCGACTGATTCGGACGCCGCCAAGACGACGGCCAAGAAGGAAGAGAACGAGGTCACAAAGGTTAAGGTCTCCGTTGCCAAGGGAAAGACCGCGTGGATTGAGGTCAAGGTCGACGGAAAGTCGGTCTATGGCGCTCAGGCGACTGGCCCCTTTGAGCAGGAGTACACGCCCGAGTCCTCGATCGAGATCACCACGTCTAAGCCTTCCGATGTCACCGTTACCAAGAACGGCGAAAAGGTCCGTTACGATACCAAGACCTCGGGCGTGGCGCGCGTGACGATCACCGTTCCCAAGAAGGAGACGACTGATTCCGAGAATGGTGAAAGTTCTGATGGTGCCGACACCACCGATGGTACCGACACCACCGACGGCACCGATGCCCAGTCCACGGATGGCGCCGATACCGCAACTGACGGCCAGACGCCCACCGATTCTACCGACTATTCGTACGATAGCTACTAAGCCGCTCGTACGCGAAAGGAAACATCATGGCTAAAGATTCCAGCTTCGACGTCGTGTCCGAGGTCAACATGCAAGAGGTCGACAACGCCTTCCAGCAGACCACGCGCGAGATTTCCCAGCGCTATGACCTGAAGGATTCCGGCGCCACGATCGAGCTTTCGAAGGGCGACAAGCTCTTTACGATCAACGCCCCGGCCGACTTTGTCTCCAAGCAGATCATCGATGTCCTGAGCTCCAAGCTCATCAAGCGCGGCATCGACCTCAAGGCTGTCTCGTGGGATGCTCCGCAGGCGGCATCGGGCGGCACCGTGCGCGTGCTCGGCCATATCGTCGAGGGTATCGACCAGGCGACCGCCAAGAAGATCAATAAGGACATCAAGGACCAAAAGCTCAAGGTCAAGGTGACCATCGAGGCCGAGAAGCTGCGTGTTTCCTCTGCTTCGAAGGACGCGTTGCAGACCGTTATCCAGTTCCTGCGCGACCGGGACTACGGCCAGCCGCTGCAGTTCACCAACTACCGCTAATATCATTCGAAAGGACTGCTCTCCAACATGGATACACCGTTGGGCTCCGTGCTCTACATCACCCTCGGGTGCGCTAAGAACGAGGTTGACACCGACCGCATGCGTTCTCTTTTGACCGCCGCGGGCTACGAGGAGGCATTCGACCCACAGGATGCCGATATCGCCATCGTCAATACATGCTCGTTCCTCGCCTCCGCAACGTCCGAGAGCATCGAGACCACGCTCGAGCTCGCCAACGAGGTTCAGGACGGCGTTCGTTCTTGTCCCATCGTCATGTGCGGCTGTGTGCCGTCGCGCTATGGCGACGACCTGCCTGACGAGCTGCCCGAGGTCGCTGCCTTTGTGAAGGCCGACGAGGAGGACGGCATCGTGGCGGTCATCGATGGCGTGCTGGGTGTCGAGCGTGAGATCGCTGCCTATATTCCGCAAGTCAAGCGCACTGTCGAGGGCGCCGTTGCTTACGTCAAGATTTCCGATGGCTGCAACCGCTTCTGTAGCTTCTGCATGATCCCGTATATCCGCGGTCGTTATCACTCGCGCAATGCCGAGAGCATTATCTCCGAGGTGCGCGACTTGGTTGCCGGCGGTGTGCGAGAGATCGTGCTGATCGGCCAGGACACGGGTATTTGGGGCACCGACTTTGCTGACGAGGATGTCGCCGAGGGCTCGCCGCGCAATCTGGCGCAGCTGCTGCATGCCGTCGCCGAGGCCGTGCGTCCGCAGAACGTCTGGGTCCGCGTGCTCTATCTGCAGCCCGAGGGCATGACCGACGAGCTTATCGATACGATTCGCGATACGCCCGAGGTGCTGCCCTATATCGATATCCCCGTGCAGCACTGCGACGCGCGCATCCTCAAGTCTATGCGCCGTTCTGGTTCGCGCCAGGAGCTCGAGGACCTGTTCCGCGATCTGCGTGAGCGCATCCCCGGCATCGTGATCCGTTCCACGGCCATGGTCGGCTTCCCGACCGAGACCGACGACGAGTTCCGCGACCTTATCGACTTTATGGACACCGTCGGCTTCGACTACACGAGCGTCTTTGCCTACTCGCAGGAGGAGGGCAGCCTGGCCGCCAAGATGGAGGGCCAGGTCGACGAAGAGGTCAAGCTTGAGCGCGCCCAGGAGGCCATGGACCTGGCCGAGTCGCTCGGTTTTGCTGCAACTGCCGCACATGTGGGCGAGCGCGCCCAGGTGATTGTCGACGGTATCGAAGAGACCGAGGACGGCGCCGAGCTGATCGGACATGCCTGGTTCCAGGCGCCTGATTCCGATGGCGCGGTGCATCTGGATGCCAGCGAGGCATCTGTGGGCGATATTCTGACGGTCGAGTTTACCGATAGCTTCTGCTATGAGCTTATCGGCCATGTTGTGGAGTAGGAGAGCGTCGTGGCAAACGAGAGCAATAAGGAACTGACGAGTGTTTGGACGCCCGCCAACATCGTGACGTGCGTTCGCATCGTCTTTATTCCGGTGTTCATGATCGTGTCGGCGCTTTCTCACACGAGTGTTGCCGGTACAGATTGGAGCACCTTCGACGGCCCGCTCGCCGCCGCTGCCTTCGTTCTGTACGTCATCCTGTCGTGCACCGATAAGGTTGACGGCTACCTGGCGCGCTCGCGCAACGAGATTACCGACTTCGGTAAATTCTTGGACCCCATCGCCGACAAGCTACTCGTGTTCTCGGCCTTGCTGCTGTTCTTGGACTTTGGCGCCGTGTCGGTTTGGTCCGTGTTCATCATCTTGTTCCGCGAGCTGTTGGTAAGCGCCCTGCGCATGGTTGCGAGTGCCGCCGGCGTGGTCGTTGCCGCCGATAAGCTTGGCAAGTACAAGACGGCGACCACGATGGTCTCCATCTGCGGTTACCTGTGTGTCTTTGCGATGGCCGGCTTGCACCTTGGCCCGCTGGCGCTGACGCTCGGCATCTACTCGGTGTCGCGCTTCCTGTACGCCGTTGCCGTTGTCCTGACCGTTATCTCGGGCGTCCAGTACTTCTGGAACTGCCGCAAGATCGTCTTTTCGGTCTAGGTCCTGGTGGGTATGACGGACTCTTTTGAGCAGATTTCCGCACATAACGAGGAGCTGGCGCGCGATATTGTCGAGCGCGCGAGCGCTCGGGGCGTGACGGTTTCGACGGCTGAGTCGCTGACAGCAGGTATGATCTCCTCGACGATTGCCGATATCCCGGGCGCCTCGGCGGTGCTGCGTGGCGGTGCGGTGACCTACTGCGATGAGATAAAGCATCGCGTTTTGGGTGTTGAGCAGGAGACGCTCGACCGCTATACCGCGGTGTCGCATCAGACCGCGCGCGAGATGGCGGCGGGTTCGCTGGAGCTGTATCAGAGCGATATTGCTGTGAGCGCAACGGGTTATGCCGGCCCCGGCGGCGGCACTGAGGACGATCCGGCTGGCACTTTCTATATTGGCTGGGCGTATCGCGCGGCTGATTGGGAAGTGCCGGTCGTGGACTCTGTGCGCTGCCACTATGAGGGCGACCGTTCGTGTGTTCGTGCCCATGCGGTCGCGGAGGCATTGGGACGCATTGCCCTTGTGCTCAACTCTATGGAATAGACGTGTTTTAAGGGGCCTTAGGGCCCCTTAATTGTGGAGATAGGGACCTCTGACACATTCAGCGTTTTTTGCTGGTCATAGGTTTATTCTCGCCTTTCTTGTTCTTATTTGCCCCTTTGTGGTCAAGCATTTGGTCAGTGTTTGGTCGGCGTTTGGTTGGGTTTTGGAAAGACTGCCTGCATATGATTGGCCTGAACGGTTGACCACGAACAGCCGTTCGTTTATTATCGATGCAGGTTGTTAAGAGGAGGGCTATTCATGGCCAAGAATTCAGGTCCCGTACGTACCGTTCATGCTCGCACGACGGGTAAAGAGCGCGATGAGATGATCGCCACCACCAAGGCAGAGATCGAGAAGAAATTCGGCCAGGGTTCCATCATGAGGTACGGCGACGGTGGTCCCGAGCTCGAGGTCGAGGCCATTCCCACGGGCGCTCTGGCCCTCGATGCCGCTCTGGGTATCGGCGGTGTGCCGCGCGGCCGCATCGTCGAGATTTACGGTCCTGAGTCCTCCGGTAAGACGACGCTTTCGCTCGAGATCCTGGCCGAGGCCCAGGCTATGGGCGGCGTTGTGGCATTTATCGATGCCGAGCACGCGCTCGATCCCACGTATGCCGCGCGCATTGGCGTGGACATCGACGAGGTCCTGATTTCCCAGCCCGATACGGGTGAGCAGGCGCTCGAAATCGTTGACATGCTTGTGCGTTCTGGTGCCATCGATGCCATCGTTGTCGACTCCGTCGCCGCGCTGACCCCGCGTGCCGAGATCGAGGGAGAGATCGGCGACACTACGGTCGGTCTTCAGGCTCGCCTGATGAGCCAGGCGCTCCGCAAGCTCGCCGGTTCGCTGTCCAAGTCCAACACGACGTGCATCTTCATTAACCAGCTGCGTGAGAAGATCGGTGTCATGTTCGGCAACCCCGAGACCACGACGGGCGGCCGCGCCCTTAAGTTCTTCTCTTCGGTACGTATCGACATTCGCCGCATCGACAGCATTAAGCTTAAGGACGAGGTTATCGGTAACCGCGTGCGCGCCAAGGTCGTTAAGAACAAGGTGGCAGCTCCGTTCCGTTCTGCTGAGTTCGACATCATGTACGGTACGGGTATCTCTAAGGAGGGCTCGATTCTGGACATGGCTGTCGAGTGCGGTATCTGCAAGAAGATGGGCTCCTGGTTTGCCTATGGCGAGGACAAGCTCGGCAACGGTCGCGAGGCCGCCAAGGCGTTCCTGCGCGAACACCCCGATTGCGCCGACGAGATTGAGCATAAGGTCCGCCTTGCCTGCGGGCTTGAGTTTGATGACGATGCTCCGTCCGAGGTCGAGCTGACCGATCAGCCTGCGCCTGAGGAGTTTGACGAGCTTTACGCCATCGATGGTTCCGCCATGCTCGATGATGACGACGAGTAGCGGTTACGCTCATGTCGTATACGGTGACCGAGGCCACGGTCGTCTTTCCCGATAAGAAGGCGGCCTCCTCGTTCTCGAGCGGGTATGCGTCCAAAAAGCCTTGCGCACATATCGATTGTGAGCTTGAGGGCGGTTTTGAGCGGTCCATTTGGATTCCCGTGCGGGTCGCGCGCCTGTATGTCAAAAATCGCCCCGATCTTCCCTGTGATTGGGATAACTTTCGTGAAGCGGTGCAGCTCATCGAGCGTAAATGTGCACTTACCATGGTGACCGAGATGCTATCGCGACGCGACCATGCGACGGGTGAGGTCCGTGACAAGTTGGCACGCTACGGCTTTCGCCAGCCCGCGATCGATTTCGCCGTCGAGCGCGCCACCGAGTATCGTTTTTTAGACGAGAACCGCTTTTGCTCATACTTTATCGAGGAGCGCAAGCGGCGCGGTTGGGGACAGCGCAAAATCGAGACCGAGCTCAAGCGCCGTCATGTCGTGCTCGATGACATTCCCGGTTATCCCGAGGATTATTTTGCCGTCGAAGACGATTTGGCGCGTGCGTCAGCCCTGCTCGCCAAGCGGCGTGTTCCAGAGACGCGCGGATTCGAAAAACTGGTTCGGTTTTTGATGGGCAAGGGCTTCTCGTATCATATCGCCGCTGATGCCGTTAAGGCACGTCTCGATGCCGAACGCGAGGAATGTGCGGTTTAGGCGTATGCGTTTTGTGGCCCTGCCGCTCACCGTGTTTTAGCCGCCGTGTTGGGGGCATTTATTTGACAGTTGTTGTGGTTCAACGTACGATAAACAGCGTCATTTGCTTTGTGATATGTGCTCATCTGTGATGAGTTTGTTTATATGTTTATCTGTATCCGACCCGCATAAGCTGCGCCCATATTACTCAAATGTCGCGAGCCGTTCGTAAGGACGGTTCGCTTTGTTGTGTAACGAATCCATAAAAAGGAGTGAGCATGCCTATCATCGCAGCGCTCGTTGGCATCGTTTTGGGTGCCATCGCCGCCATTGCCTACATGCGCACCGCCAAGCAGGGTAGTCTTCACGAGGCCGACGAAAAAATCCAGTCGGCACACGCACAGGCTGAGTCCCTGATCGGTGATGCCAAGCGTCAGGCCGAGACCCTCAAAAAAGAGGCTCTGCTCGAGGCTAAAGAGGAGATCATCAAGAACAAGCAGGCCGCCGAGGCCGAGGACAAGCAGCGTAAGAACGAGATTCGTACGCTCGAGAACCGCGTGATGCAGCGCGAGGAATCCCTCGATCGCCGCAACGACGCTCTCGACAAGCGCGAGCATCAGCTGTCCAGCCAGGCCGGTCAGGTCGAGAAGCGCTCCCGTGAGCTCGAGGAGCTCTGCGCAAAGCAGACCTCCGAGCTCGAGCGTATCGCCGACCTTACCCGCGAAGACGCCCACAAGGAGCTCCTCGATAAGGTTCGCGGCGAGGTCACCCACGAGGCCGCCACGATCATTCGCGAGTCCGAGCAGCAGGTTCGCGCCGAGTGCCACAAGACCGCCCAGGAGATTCTGTCTCTGGCGATTCAGCGCTGCGCTGCCGATCACACTGCCGAGGTCACCGTTACCTCCGTGCACATTCCCTCTGATGACCTCAAGGGCCGTATCATCGGTCGCGAGGGTCGCAACATCCGGACCTTCGAGCAGGTTTCCGGCGTCAACCTCGTGATCGACGACACGCCCGAGACCGTCGTTCTTTCGAGCTTCGACCCGGTCCGTCGTGAGACCGCCCGTGTCGCCCTCGAGAACCTCATCGCCGACGGCCGCATTCACCCTGCCCGTATCGAGGAGATGTATCATAAGGCCGCCGACCTGGTTCAGCAGCGCGTGCGCGAGGCTGGCGAGCAGGCTGCCTTCGATACCGGCATCCACGATCTGCACCCCGAGATCGTCAAGACCCTTGGTGCCCTGCGCTACCGTACCTCGTTTGGTCAGAACGTGCTTCAGCATTCCCTCGAGGTCTCTGATCTGTGCGGCGTGATGGCTTCCGAGCTTGGCCTGGACGTTGTGACCGCCAAGCGCGCCGGCCTGCTTCATGACCTGGGCAAGGCAATCGACCACGACGTCGAGGGCCCGCATGCCGTCATCGGCGCCGAGCTTGCCCGCCGTTATGGCGAGAAGCCCGTTATCGTCCACGCTATTGAGGCTCACCATGCCGATGTCGACCCCAACACGGTGCTCGATGTCCTGGTGCAGGCCGCCGATGCTGTCTCTGCCTCTCGCCCCGGTGCCCGTCGCGAGTCTGCCGAGAACTACATCAAGCGTCTTGAGAAGCTCGAGGAGATCGCCAACTCTCATGACGGCGTCGAACGTACCTATGCCATGCAGGCTGGTCGCGAGGTCCACGTCATGGTCCAGCCGGACAAGATCTCCGATGCCCAGTCCACGGTCCTGGCTCACGATATCGCCCATCAGATCGAGGAAGAGATGGAGTATCCCGGTCAGGTGCGCGTCGTCGTGATTCGCGAGAGCCGCGCTGTCGATATCGCTAAATAACATGAGCGACGCGAACGAGCTCATCTCATTTATCGCGTCGATGTCGGGGGAGGGCAACCTTCGCGTCGAGGAGAACCTTGGCGAGGGATATGTCCGCCTCCGCGTTTCGGAGGCCGAGCGGCGCCAGGCAAAGCACGACATTCAGCATGTCGAGGATATCGTCATCGAAATGCTCCGTAATGCTCGCGATGCCGGCGCCGACAAGGTCTATCTCGCCACGACCAAGGAAGACGGCGTCCGCACGCTTGTCTTTCTGGATAACGGTTCGGGCGTTCCGCAGGATATGCAAGAGCGAATCTTCGATGCCCGCGTTACCTCCAAGCTTGAGAGCATGAAGATGGACCGTTGGGGCGTTCACGGTCGTGGCATGGCATTGTTTTCGATCAAGCAGAACACCGATGAGGCCCGTGTGGTCACGTCCGGTGTCGATCTTGGTTCAGCCTTTAAGGTGAGCGTCGCGGCCGACCGCCTCAGTGAGCGTGCCGATCAGTCCAGCTGGCCCCAGGCCGTCAAGGATGAGGACGGACGTTATGTCTGTGCTCGCGGTCCGCATAATATTATTCGCGCTGCTTGTGAGTTTGCGCTCGAGGAGTTGCGTGGTTGCGATGTCTATCTTGGTTCTCCGTCTGAGATTGCCGCGACCCTTTATGCTCAGGCGTCAAGTCGGCTCGATACGTCTCGTCTCCTGTTCATTGATGATGAGAGCGAGCTTCCGGTTGTCGATCGTTTAGGCCTTGCTTCTGATGCCGAGGACTTTATTCGTATTTGTTCGGGTTTGGGTCTTGAGATGTCCGAGCGCACGGCCCATCGTATTTTGGCAGGGCAGATTAAGCCCGTTCGCGGTGTGACCGCGCGTCTGCTGCGCGAGCGTGATTCGTCCTCGCATGCGCCGGCTCCTGTCGATCTCGCGAAGGATCGTCGCGGGCTACGTATTGCCAAGGATGACATGGCACAGTTTTCGCGCGCTGTGGAACGCGACTTTAATGACCTTGCCGCCCGGTACTATCTCAACCTTTGCGGCGACCCAAAGATCCGTGTTTCGCGTGATCGAATCACCGTGACCTTTGATCTTGCCAAAGAGGAATAGTGCCTTTACCGAGTCCACTCGGTACGATACAGTTATTGCAGTTAAAACGTACTTTAAAATGCAGGAGTTTCTTCATGGATTGCCTGAAGGTATCAAGCAAATCATCGCCCGCGTCCGTTGCCGGCGCCATCGCCGGCATGGTCAAGGATGGTGTGCCCGTCAACATCCAGTGTGTCGGCGCCGGTGCCGTCAACCAGGCCATTAAGGCCGTTGCTATCGCGCGCGGTTTTTTGATTCCAACCGGTTTTGATATTTCCTGCGCGCCCGTGTTCTCCGACATCCTCATTAACGGGGAGTCGCGCACGGCCATCCGCCTTTCTATCTACGTTCACCAGATCAATCGAGCTGCTATGGATAACGTCGTCATGGATGATGTTAAGCCTGTGGCATAGCTTCTGCTTGCCTTGTTTCGCTCCCCATCGTTAGGACTTATGCACATGGACCAGCGTTCCGTACGCGATATTCTTGCCGGTAAAACCTACTTTATCCGCACCTTTGGCTGCCAGATGAATCAGCACGACTCCGAGCGTGTGAGCGGTCTGCTTGATTCGTATGGCTGCCTCATGGCGCTCGATCCCGCGCATGCCGATATCGTTGTCTTCATGACGTGCTGCGTGCGCGAGGCCGCCGATACTCGCCTGTACGGTCAGTGCAATTCCTGCAAAAGCCTGCCGCCTTCGCCTTCGGGCAAGCGCGTGGTTGCCGTTGGCGGTTGCATCGCGCAGCGCGATGGCGAGGGCCTGCTCACCAACGTCGATAACGTCAATGTCATCTTTGGCACGCATTCCATTGCACATGTGGCCGAGCTCATTGCCGAGGCGTTCCTTGATGGTAAGCGTCATATCCGCACCAATGAGCATGAGGATACGGACGCCATGAGCATGCCGTGGCATCGCGAGACTCAGTATCACGCCTGGGTGCCCATCATGACGGGCTGCAATAATTTCTGCACCTATTGCATCGTGCCGTACGTGCGCGGTCGCGAAAAGAGCCGCCCCTTCGAGGAGATTGTCGACGAGGTGACCGGTTTGGTGCGCCAGGGCGTGCGTGAGATTACGCTGCTGGGCCAAAACGTTAACTCATATGGTCGCGATCTGTTTGGCAAGCCGCGTTTTGCCGATCTGCTGCGTGCCGTGGGCGATACGGGCGTGGAGCGCATCTTCTTTACGTCTTCGCATCCCAAGGACCTGTTGCCCGAGACCATCGACGCCATGGCCGAGACGCCTGCCGTTATGCCGCAGCTGCACTTGGCCGTCCAGTCCGGTTCGACGCGGATCCTCAAAGAGATGAATCGCCGTTATACACGCGAGGACTATCTGGGCCTTGTCGATCGCATTCGCAACCGCATGCCCGATATCGCGCTCTCGACCGACATTATCGTTGGCTTTCCGGGTGAGACTGAAGAAGACTTTGAGCAGACGCTCTCACTTGCCGAGACGGTCCGCTATGCTCAGGCCTATACCTTCATCTATTCCAAGCGCGCCGGTACCCCGGCCGCCGAGATTGACGATCCTACGCCGCATGAGGTTATTCTCGAGCGTTTCAACCGTCTGGTTAAGGTTATCGAGACCACGGCACACGAGTATAACCAGGGTGAGCTTCATACTGTGGTTCCGGCGCTCATTGAGGGAACGAGTAAAAAGAACGACGCGGTCCTGCTGGGCAAGAGTCCCAAGAATCAGACCGTGCATGCGCCTATCCCCGAGGGTTACAGCATCGATCAGCTTGTTGGTAAGATCGTTGATGTTGACGTTGACGTTGCCAAGACCTGGTATTTGTCCGGCTCCGTTGTGGGCGAGCCGCGCTAATGGTTTCTCCCGGGGCAGGTCTTTCCGCCGTTGCGATCGTCGGTCCGACGGCGGTTGGTAAGAGTGATGTTGCCGACCGTTTGGCAGCTCGTCTTTCGTCCGAAGTGCTGTCGTGCGATGCGATGCAAATCTATCGCGGCATGGACATCGGTACCGCAAAGATGGCGCCCGATGAGTGCACGGCGCCGCTGCGTCTCGTCGACATTGTAGAGCCGGGTGTGGCATATTCTGCTGCGCTTTATCAGGCTGACGCTCGCGCGCATGTTGAACGTCTCCTTGGTTCGGGTTGCCTGCCGGTTTTTTGCGGAGGTACGGGGCTATATCTCAAGGCAGCCCTCGATGAGATGGACTTTCCCTCGGGTGAACTTGAGGACGATCGCCGTGTGGGCTATCAGGAGCTTGCCGAGCGTATTGGCGAGGAAGAACTTCATGCCCTGCTTGCCGAGCGCGATCCAGAATCGGCTGCTGTTATTCATCCCCATAACGTCCGCCGTGTGATTCGTGCGCTCGAGATGCATGATGATGGTATCTCCTATGCACAGCAAAAAAGTCAGTTTAGTGTTCCGCGCGAGCATTATCATGCCCTATGGTTTGGTCTGACGCGTAATCGCGAGGTGCTCTACGAGCGCATTAACCAGCGCGTCGATCTGATGTTTGAGCAGGGTCTTGTCGATGAGGTCCGCGGTCTTATGGCCCAGGGTCTGGGAGATGCCCTGACGTCGATGCAGGCAATTGGCTATAAAGAGATCATTGATGCTTTGAATGGCGTGATGAGCATGGATGAGGCCCGCGAACTCATTAAGATGCGTTCGCGTCGTTATGCCAAGCGTCAGCTTTCGTGGTTTAAGCGCGATGACCGTATCGTGTGGTTTGATATGGATGAATGTACGATCGATGAGGTCGTTGAGGATATCCTGCATCGTATTGAGGCTGCCTAATGGCCCGTTTCCCCCTTGTTCCCACGGCACCCGAGCCCGAGCGTGCCATTTTAGTTGGTGTTGAGTGGCGCGACAATGCATGGCCGCTCGATCGCTCGCTTGATGAGCTGGAGCGTCTTGCCCACACAGCTGGTGCCCAGTGCGTGGCACGCTTGTCGCAGCGTTTGGTAAAGCCGTATCCTAAATCGTTTATCGGTTCCGGTAAGGTTGAAGAGCTGTGCGGCCTGGTGCATCGCATGGATGCCGATGTCGTTATTTTTGACGACGACCTGACCCCCTCGCAGCAATCCTATTTGGAGAAAGCCGTGGGCGAGCCGGTAAAGATTATCGATCGTACTGCACTGATCCTGGATATCTTTGGCCTGCATGCTCAGACGCGTGAGGGACGCCTGCAGGTACAGCTGGCACAGCTTCAATATTTGTTGCCTCGCCTGCGTGGCATGTGGAGCCATCTCGCTAAGGAGCAGACGCGCGGCGGCATCGGCTCACGTTTTGGTCAGGGCGAAAGTCAGCTCGAGGTCGACCGTCGCCTCATTCGTAATAAGATCGCTGCGCTTCGTCGTGAGCTCAAGCAGGTTGAACAGCGTCGCGATGTTCAATCCAAGAGTCGCATTGAGTCCCCGGCGTTTCGCGTCGCGTTAGCCGGTTATACCAATGCCGGTAAATCGACGTTACTCAATCGTCTGACCGGCTCTACGGTACTTTCGCAGGACAAGCTGTTTGCTACGCTCGACCCGACGACGCGTTCGTATCGTCTGCCCGGCGGTCGCGGCATGACGATTACCGATACCGTCGGCTTTATTCAAAAGCTGCCCCATGGTCTGGTCGATGCCTTTAAATCGACGCTGTCCGAGGTTTTGGGTGCCGATCTAATTCTCAAAGTCGTAGATGCGTCTGACGAGGACTATGAGCGGCAGCTGGAGGCTGTCGACCGCGTGCTTGATGAGATCGGCGCCGGAGAGCGTTTAACGCTGACCGTATTCAATAAAATCGATCTTCTCGATAGCGTCGATCGATTGAGTTTCCGTCGTCGCTATCCGGAGGCCGTTCTGTTCTCGGCCCAAACGGGCGAGGGGCTCGACGATCTCGTCGACCGGATTGCTCGCGAGGCAGCTGCCACCGATGTGTTGCTCTCCGCTGATATCCCGTATCGTGAGGGCGCTCTCATCACGCTGGTGCATGAGCAGGGAACCCTTCTGCATGAGGAATATCTCGAGGACGGCGTTCGCATTGTGGCGAAGTTGCCGGCTCGTATTGCACCGCGGCTCGAGCGTTATCGCACCGAGTAGACGAGCTCCAAAATGCCCAGAATGATGGGCTGATGCAGCAGATAAAAGGGGAGAGCGTGACGTCCAAGGCTGGCGAGCGCCGGCAGGGGGTTGGCGTAGGCCCAGCTAGGGACGGTCTTATCGATTCCCTGCGCTATGTGTGCGGCGAAGTATCCTGCAAGATACATAAAGATAAACGGGATGATGGGGTAGTAATCACCTGAGATAAACCCAGGGCTCGGAAATCCCAGCCACGCCAGGTAGGGGACAGGGTAGATCGTTTTGGGGATGCTCCAGGTGATTGCGAACAACATAAGGCATAGGGGCATGCCCCATCTCGCCGTTATCTTCTTAAGGACGGGATCGGTCAACGCCACGATGCCGGTGCATGCGGCCATGCAGTAGATGATGCCAAAATTAACCGAATCGTCGACTGAGACAAGTGTTGTTGCCAACCAGACAACGAGTGCTGCTAAGGCGTATTTGGCGGCACGTTTGATATTGTTGCGCGAAAGGGTGCACATCCAACCGGCGATAAACAAAAATACCCAGCTGATGCTGGCGCGCCAGATGTCTTGAAAGGCTGACTGGGTAAACCAGGGCATTTCCCAGCCGTACAGGTAGGCGAGATCATAGCAAGCGTGAAAACCTGCCATAGAAATCATCGTAAACCCGCGGACGGTATCAAATATGGTTATGCGTTTTTGCATTACGAGAACCGGCGCATCAAGCCGACGACTTTGCCCAGGATAACGGGATTCGTTGCATAGATAGGTTCCATGGTGTCGTTCTCGGGCTGCAAGCGCACACGCCCCTGCTCCTTGTAGAACGTCTTGACGGTCGCCGAACCATCAATCATGGCCACGACAATTTCGCCGTTCATGGCACTCTTTTGTTCACGGACGATGATGTAATCGCCATTGAAGATGCCGACATTGATCATTGAGCTCCCATGCACCTCAAGGATAAAGGAACCCTGATCAGTGGCGATTTCGGTCGGGATAGTAAACGTGTCTTCGATATTCTGCTCGGCCAGAATGGGAATCCCAGCTGCGACGCGACCAACGAGCGGTAGCGAGACCGTTCCGCGAGGTGCGGTGGGCTCGTCAGATTTGGAAATTGAGACAGAGGAACCATCCTCGTTAAAGAGTTCCAGGGCACGCGGCTTGGTGGCATCGCGCTTGAGCAGCCCGCGCGCCTCCAGGGCAGAGAGATGGGCGTGCACGGTGCTTGGGGAGGAAAGGCCCACGGCAGAAGCCATCTCGCGCACGCTGGGCGGATAACCCTTCTCCTGCTGATATTCCTTGATGAAGTCGTAAATTTGCTGCTGACGCTTGGTAATTTTGCGAGCCATCAGGGCATCCTCTCTACCCATGTCAAACAAATGTTCGAATTTTGCTTGACAGGAACAACTGTTCGAAGATAATAATAACCGAACATTCGTTCTCGCGCTAGACATTTTTGTCCGCGCGGCTTGATAAAACTGTTCTCAGCAAAACACGCGAGAGGAGAACATGATGAACGCAACGAATATGGTCCAGGGAAACCTCGCCCTTAAGCTCGAGACGCCTGCAGAACCCACTTTTACGGTTGTTCAGGGTGGCCGCTCCGGCTTTCAGCCTTTGACCGTAAAGCCTGCTCGCAATCAGCAGGCTGTAGTCGCGCCGGCCCGCGTTGCCCTTAAGGTTCCGACGATTGTCGCCGTCGCCGTTGCGCTTACGCTCTTCTTTGTCCTCGCTACTTCGGTCTTTAGCTCTCGTCACGCCGCGTATGCCGAGTCCGTTTCCAACATTACTTACGAGACCATTCGCGTTCAGACTGGCGATTCTCTTTGGTCGCTTGCCGAGGAATATCCAATCGAAGGCCTTTCCACGCAAGAGACTTCCGACATGATCCGTAACGTCAATCATCTGGAGCATGGTTCGCTCGCCGCCGGTGCGCATCTTAAGGTTCCTGCTCGTTCGTAATCATTATCGCGCTGCGCATGGTACCCTTGTTATCGTTTAAGAGGAGGTACCATGCGCTGTCCCAAATGCGGCAAGGCACATACCCGCGTCGTTGATTCTCGTATGCAGGAGTCAAATAACACCATTAAGCGCCGTCGCGAATGTTGCTCGTGTAACTATCGCTTTACAACGTTCGAGCGATGCGAAGACCCAATCGAGGTCATTAAGTCAGATGGAACCAAGCAGCGGTTCGATCGCAATAAGCTGCTCGTCGGCTTGATGCGCGCCACCATCAAGCGCGATATCGACACTAAGAAGCTCAATGAGATTATCGACGACATCGAGGTCGAGCTGCGCTCTCGTACACTGACGGCCGTCACGTCCCATGAGTTGGGTGACATGGTGCTCAAGCGCTTGGCCAAGATCGACAAGGTTGCGTACATCCGTTTTGCCTCGGTCTACCGCGATTTCAAAGACGTCGATGAATTTCTGCAAGAGCTCGACAAGCTAAGGTGATTCCATGTCCAACATTACCGTCAACATAAAGCGTCTCGACCCCACCGTCGAGCTTCCCAAATACGCCCATCCCACCGATGCCGGCTTGGATTTGCGCTCCAACGAGGACTGCGTCCTGAAGCCCTTCGAACGCCGTCTGGTCTCTACGGGGCTGGCCATCGCCCTGCCCGATGGCTACGCCGGCTTCGTTCAGCCCCGCAGCGGCTTGGCCATCAAGCAGGGCCTGTCTATAGTCAACACGCCGGGCCTCATCGACGCCCACTACCGAGGAGAACTCAAGGTTATCCTCATCAACCTGGATCCCACCAACGACATCCAAATCAACAAAGGCGACCGCATCGCCCAACTTGTCATCCAAGAAGTCCCCACGGTCAACCTCGTAGAAGTAGACGAATTAGACGAAACCGACCGAGGCAACGGAGGCTTCGGCTCCAGCGGCGTGGCTTAGTCGCATAGCCTCTTACGTTCGCTCACCTGTGGGAGAGCCCTATATATCATCCCGTGCTCAAACATTCTCGCGTTGCTGCGAAACTGCGCGCGGGACGATATATAGGGCTCTCCCACAGGTGAGCTACGTTTACTTGCTAGCGGCTACGCCGGGTTCGCCCCAGTTAGAGCCTGCGAAGGTAGAAACAAAATATCTAATAATAGTTAGCCGGTGCGACAAAGCGATTGTTCCTTTGTCGCACCGGCTAACCAGTAAGATAATTTTGTTTCAAGCGAGTAGCCGTCCGCCCGCTTCTCACACATATCGTTCCACGCGCAGTTTCGCAGCGAGCGAAGCGAAGCGAGAATGTTTGAGCATGGAATGATATGTGTGAGAGGTGGGCGGGAGGGATGCGAGCGCCCCGCGAGAATGTTTGAGCATGGGATGATATATAGGGGCCTCCCGCAGGTAAGCGGACATAAAGACGCTAGCGGATATGCGCGGGTTTTCCGCCCCAGTAGAAGCGGCAGAAGGCTCGTTTGCGCTTTTGGGGTTTGCCTACGAGCTCCATGGTTGCGATGGCTATGTCTTCGGCTGCGTGGGGGCGGCGTAGTACTTCGCCGTTGATGAGTAGGGCTTTGAGTGATTCGGGATGGTCGTGCAAGTGACGTAGGGTAACGATGAGCTCTCGTGCGGTGGTGACATGCATGCTGGCGCCCATGCCGGTGAGCATGGTGGTGTTGGCCTTTTCCTGGCCATAGGACTTGCCCAGCAGAATCATCGGCAGATGTGCGCATAGGCACTCGGTGACCGTGAGTCCGCCCGATTTGAGGATTGCCAGGTCGCACCCGTGCATGAGGGCCGCCATGTCGTCGACATAGTCCAACACCGTGACATTTTCGAGCTTCATGGCATCGAAGAGTGTCTTGAGGCGGGCGGCGTATTCCTTATCCTTGCCCGGCAAAAAGACAAAGTGCATGTCTTCGAAGCTGCGTAGGAAGGGGAGGGTGCGGTCCATCTCCGCGCGAAAGCGAACGTACGGTTGAGGCAAGCTGGCACCGGCCATTACCAGCACGACGGTCTTGTCGGTGGGGAGGTTGAACTTAGCTAGCTCTTCCTCGCGATCGTAATCCGTGTCGAATCCGGCGCGAATAGGAATGCCGGTAATGCGAATCTTTGTCTCGAGCACCTTGCGCGGACGCAGCGTTTCGGCCATAAATTCGTTGGCAACACAGAATAAATCGGTGTCCTTGTGGGGCCACCATCCCTCGACTTCGTAGTCGGTCGGTACGCAGATGACCGGATAATCGATACCCGTAATTACGCGGGCGCCCACGGCAACATTGGCTGCTGTGATGTGCGTTGCAACCACGGCTATGGGCCTGCGGCTACGAATATATTCGTTGAAGGCGGGGAACATAATTCGCGACCATGCCGTTCCGCCACCCCAGAGAAGATGTCCCGTAAGCGTATATCGCCAGGTCAGGTCGTAAATGGGGCGCGTGGCTCCTGTAAAAGAAGCCGCGGTCTTATTGCCGTCGAATTTAATACGTCCAAAATCAAGGATATCGAGCACTTCAATCTCAATATCCTCGGGGATGCCATTGGTGCCGCGGATGAGGTCGAATGCCTGCGCTATCGCATTTGCGGCGGCCTTGTGGCCCGAGCCAACGGAGGCGTGCACGATGGTCACGAGAGGTTTTTGCTGAGCCAGGAGCGTGGTTTGCTCCGATTGGGGAGTGCTGTGCGTGAGCAGGGGAGCGTCGTCACTCGTCTGCGCCTGGTCCATCGATAACTCCCCTTCAGCTTTGTAATACGGATTTATCATTGTAGTGCATGAGTGTCACGTTCACGTAAATTTGGGTACGAGCGCAAAGAACGACAACGTTTCGACGAAAGGACGCTTCATGACTACCGATAAGCCGATCGATGTTGCGATTATCGGTGGCGGCCCCGCGGGCTATGCTGCCGCCATTTATGCTGCGCGTGCCAACCTGACGACGACCGTGATTGAGCAGGGCATGTCGGGAGGGCAGATCGCCACAACCAATGAGGTCGAGAACTATCCGGGTTTCCCGCTCCTGAGTGGCGCCGAACTCGGCGAGCGTTTTCAGCAGCATGCAGAGGGCCTGGGAGCACAGGTTACATGGAGCATGGTTACGGGTATCGATTACGATGCCGATGCAGCGTTGTTTACGGTGCATCACGATATGGGCGATACGCTAGCCTCGAGCGTTATCGCTTGCATGGGTGCCACGCCGCGTCCGGCAGGTTTCGCAGGCGAGGATACGTATCGCGGTCGTGGCGTTTCATATTGCGCAACATGTGACGGCATGTTTTTCCGCGGCAAGCAGGTTTTTGTAATCGGTGGTGGCAATTCGGCATGCGAAGAGGCTCTGTTCCTGTCCGACATTGCCAACAGTGTGACCATCGTGCTGCGCCGCGACCAGTTCCGTGCGCCCGATGGTGTTGTTCAGAAAGTACTCGCAAAGGACAATATTACAGTTAGGTACCAAACTAGTATTGTGGAGCTATCGGGCGAAGCCATGCCAACGACGATTACCTTTAAGGACAATGCATCCGGCGAGACTCATACCGAGTCATTTGAGCCCGGCTCGTTTGGCATCTTTGTCTTTACCGGAACGCAGCCCCATACCGAGCTTGTTGAGCATCTAGTCGATCTGGCGCCTGATGGCGGCATTCTGACTGATGAATCCATGGCGACCCGCACGCCAGGTCTATTTGCCGCTGGCGATATCCGTTCCAAACGTTTACGCCAGGTTGTGACCGCTGTTTCGGACGGAGCCATAGCGGCAACGAGCGCATACGCGTTTCTCCGTGGATAAGTACGATAATATATCTTATGTAAGGTTGCTATCTTTAAACAAAGTGGTTGGACGATGCATCAATGTGTTGTCCAACCACTTTTACTTGCCGGCTATGTGGTATGCAAAACTAGATAACCTAGAATACAATATAGAAAATGAACGGAGGCCTCTTATGAACCACGTTAAACACGTTATTCCGATGTCCGATTCGTCGGTCAGTATTAAGCCTGAGGATATTCAGCCCACTGTGCTGCCCGATGCATTTATTCAGTCCGAAATCGTGTGCAAACTCAATACGTTGAGTCTGTCGCGCTATGACCAGTTGCCCAATGTGACGCTCTATCGCGACCAGGTTATTGAGTATGTTGCGCTGTGGATGGAGCCGCTGTCCATTTGCGTTGAGCAGCCCGTCATTACGCCATCGATGATCAACAACTACGTGAAGGTCGGCCTGGTGCCTGCTCCGGTTAAAAAGCAATATGGCCGCGAGCAGATTGCCCGTCTGATCGCTATCTGCATCTTTAAGCAGGTGCTACCTATTGCTGCGGTGCAGGCACTCTTTAACATTCAGCGATTGAGCTACGATGCCACGACGGCCTTCAACTATGTGGTTGATCAGCTCGAGGCATCGATTCGTTCGGCGTTTTCCGTCGAGCCGACGCCGGTTCCCGATACGGCGCATCAGGTAACGCGTGAGTCGCTGCTTGTGCGCAGCGCGGTTTCATCCTTTGTTTCGAAGGCTTACTTGATGAGCTATCTCAAGTTCAACGGGTTTAATAGCTAGCCGACGTATAAAACGAGCGGGACAAAGAGCCATCTGTCGGTTTGTCCCGCCCGTATTTTTGCTTGGTTGGACTTTATTTGCCCGAAGCTACGCCCATGCCGTAGCCGATGATGAGGCCGTGCATCTCGGCGTAATAGGAATCCAGGCCGTTGCAGGGCATGATGATGGTCTTGGAGCCGGGCCAGCGCTCCACAATTCGGCTGGCAAGTGCTTGGGCGCCTGCCTCATTCTCGACATGGTCGATAACGACCTCGCCGCCCGTAAAACCTTCGGCTTCCATGGTGTCGATGATCTTGTTGAGCATCTTCTTTTCGCCACGCGTGTGCCCAACGAGTTCGATTTTACCGGCTTCACTCGCCGTGCCCAAAATGCGAATATTGAGCTTGTTGGCAATGACGCCGGCTGCCTTAGGGATACGTCCGGCTTTGGCGAGGTTTTCGTAATTGCACAAGCTGAAGAGGATTTTGCTGTTCTGTTCAAGGCTATCGAAGTATGCGCAAGCGTCCTCGAATGAGATATCCGGATTGCTTGCAAGATAGCGGTCGAACAGCAAGAAAATGAGATCCATTTTGCCGCCAGCTGCGCGTGAATTGACAAGATGAATATTGCGGTCCGGTTCCTCGGCAAGAACCATATCGCGAGCCGTAGCTGCCGCATTGTAGCTGCCCGACACGCCCTCAGAGATCGGCATGCAGATGGTCTTGTCTGCCAATTTGAAGAGCTCGACCCACTCCCCTACGCTGGGACAAGCGCTCGAAGAAGCGTTCGTCTCCGCCTGAACAGCGCAGTCGAGCTCATGAACATCGAGTGAAAGGTCATCGACGAATTCACGCTCCCCCACTCGAATTTTGAGGGGCGCAAATGCAAAGGTGGTATGGGGCGCGGTCGGTTGCCAATCGCGGAGGTTACAGCTTGAATCGGAGATAAGTGCCCAGCTCATAGAGGGTCCTTTCTAATTGTTCTTCAACAATTATAGCCTTCTTGCTGACCGATTGGGCCGCTATCTAGTATTCAAAACTAGATAGCGGCGTGCACTAAAGGCAAAAGAATGGACCCCATGACTCAGAGCCACGAGGTCCATCTCCGTTTGTTTTATCTGAATACTTAGTAACGCACGAAGATATAGTTGTTGTTCATGCCGGCGGCAACGGAGCTGATGATAACACCCGTGTTGTAGTCGGAAGCATGAATCATCTGACCACCACCGATGTAAATGCCGGTGTGGTACGAGTTGACCACAACGTCACCGGGCTGCGGATCGGACACACGCGTCCAGCCCATAAAGGTACCCGTGGTGCCCAGGCGGCAATAGCGACCAGTGAGGCAATAGCTAACAAAACCAGAGCAGTCGAAGCTGTTCGGGCCAATTCCGCCCCAGGAATAAGCGCAACCAAGCTTGCTGTATGCACGCGAGACAACAGAACCGCCATCGACGGACTGGCTCGGGGCAGAAGGCGTCGGAGCCGGAGCGGGCGTGGAGGGCTGCGGTGTAGGAGCAGGTGCCGGCGTAGGAGCCGGAGTGTTGCCGCCCTGGTTGTTGTTATTGCTGGTCTGGCCACCGTTGTTGGTGTTCTCGGTCGTGCCCGCAGTTTCGCTGCTCACCGTGGCCTTCTCGGCAGTGCTGGCGTTAATGCCCGCCTGCAGTGCGGCGTTCGCCTCAGCCTCGGCGGCAAGCTCGGCCTGCAGCTGCGAATCCAGGGAATTTACGACGTTCTGGGCTTCAGCCTGCTGGGCGTTAAGCTCGTCGACCTTTTTCTGCGTGTCGGCGACGTTCTTCTCCTGCTCGGCCTGCTTATCGGTGAGCTGCTGCTTAAGCTCCTTGACCTCTTGAATGGTCTGAGCTTGCTTATCGGAAACTTTGCCGTAGTAGAACAGACGGTTGAGCATATCGCTCAGGTCATCGACGCCCGTCAGAACCTGAAGCAGGCTCAGACCGCCGGTTTTGTACTCGCCGGCGACATAGGTCGAGAGCTTGGCCTGACCATCGGCGATCTCCTGCTGCTTTTGCGTGATCTCGCCAGCAGTCTGGTCGAGCGCCTGCGTCTGCGTGGCGAGCTCATCGTAAATCTGCTGGGTTTGGGTACCGATCTGCTCGAGCTTCGTACGAGCAGCGGCAAGGTCGGATGCGGTATCGGCGTAGGCAGGAGCCGCGAGGCCCAAGCCCAAAACACAAGCGAGGGTTGCCGTAGCAGCGCAGCGTGCCATGTTTTTGTGCGTGTTTGCTGTGCGCATGTAGCTTCCTTTCCAGTAACTAAGGGTAACGGCTAGTCTACCGTCACCAGGCTAAAGAGCTCTACATCGTCATCAGACGGCGTGAGCTTCTCGCGCGGGTTGAGAAACGCAAGCTCAAGGATACAACCGTAACCGACAAGCTTTGCGCCCATATCTCGCACAAGTTTACCTGTTGCCTCGACGGTTCCGCCCGTCGCGACCAAGTCATCCAGAATCAACACGGTATCTTTAGAGCTGATAGCGTCGGCATGGATCTCAATTGAATCGGTGCCGTACTCGAGCTCGTAGCTCTGGCTTACGGTCTCGCGCGGCAGCTTGCCCGGTTTACGTGCAGGAACAAAGCCGGCGCCAAGGGCTACAGCCACCGGTACGCCAACCATAAAGCCGCGAGCCTCGGGACCTACGACCTTGGTGATTCCCATGCCGGCAAAGTGCTCGGCGAGGGCATCGGTCATGGCTTTGAGCGCCTCGGGGTTGCCAAAGAGCGGCGTGATGTCTTTAAAGATGACTCCGGGCTCGGGATAGTCGGGGATGTCGACGATTTGAGATTCGAAGTCGTACATTGCATGACCTTTCAATGGGTTGCCGGATAAGCGGCAGCGGTTATTTGCCCGCCGTGGCGGTGCCGGAGTGCGAAGGGGCGACGACCTTGAGCGGCTTTACGAGAGAATCCTCGTGCGAAGCCGGCGTGGCTATCTTTTCGTTTTTGGCTTTGGTGGACTCGGAGCGAGTGATTTCCTCATCGAGTGCATCGATGTCGGCGTCCTCGACCACGGCGTTGAGCGACTCAAAAACGCGGTTCTTGAGCAGTGCAGTGTGCACACCCTCGGTCAGGTCGTGAAGCTTCTTAAACGCACGCTCGAGCTTGGCGTCGCGCTCGTCATCGGAGGTATCCATTCCGAGCATGCTCACGAGCACCTGCTCAAACATCGAGGACTCGCGGTTGGCGGAAGACACGTACTGACGCAGGTTGCGGGGCTCGATATGGAAGCGTGACAGCTCGGAACAGTAGCGGATGATTGGAAAATCGCGACCATCGACGAGCTCACGATTCTGCGGACTCTTGATGATGCGAATGAGGTCGTTCTCGGCGAGCGAGCGGATAAACGAAATCTCGACGCCCAGCATATCGGGAATGGTCTCAATGGGATGCAGCTTTTGCTTAGTCTCCTTGGGCTCCGTCTTGAGCGGAACATCGGACAGCAAGCCCACCTCGTAAGCGAGCGTTGACAGGTCCGTGGCGTTTTCCAAGCGCTGCTTAATCACGTTGAGCGGCATGTAGCGGGTCTTCTGCAAATGCAGGATGACCTCCAGGCGATCAACGTCCTCCTTAGAGTACTGACGGTATCCCTTAGGCGTACGATGAGGGGTAATGAGCCCCTCATCTTCTAGAAATCTAATTTTTGAGTTCGAAAGATCGGGGTATGCGCCTCGAAGTAGGTTGACGACTTGGCCGATACTCAGATAGTTGCGTTCGGCCATGCCCTACTCACCGGTTTCGATGCGCTCCGGCGTGCTCTCGTGGTAGATGAGCGTAAACGTACCGATCTGGACGGAAGAACCGTCGTGCAGCGGGGCTGCATTGACGATGGCGCCGTCGACCCAGGTGCCATTGAGCGAGCCCAAGTCCTCGATGCGAGCGCCGAGGCCCTCGCGGATAATGCGCGCGTGGCTGCGCGATACGGTCATGTCATTGAGGAAGATGCCATTCGCGGGATCGCGGCCGATGGTGGTCACGTCGTCCTCGAGCTCAAAGGCGGCACCAGTCTGCGGACCCTTGACGATGGACAGAACGGGGGCGGTGATGCGCACGTTGGCCATGAGGTCGGGAACGGTGACGTCGCTTGAAGGCACGCGGAATACGCAGGTAGCGTCAGCAGTCTTATCATTCTGAGGCATATTGTTAACCATGTTGTCCATGACAACCCCTAACTTATCGCGGACGTGCCGCAAATAATGAACCGTACGTAATCATACCCCAACGAATCAGTCTTCGATTTCGGGGTTAAGAAAGTCGATGTCCTCGTCCTCGGGATGCGCGAGAGCCTGTTTAATGGCCACTCCGCCCTTAATGGAGTAGATGACAGCGGTGAGCATGGAGAAGATCACACCGCCATACACAAAGAAGATGCCGAGGGGCACCGAGCTTCCGTTGAGACCCGGGAAGGCCGTGAGGGTTGAAGGTAAAAGGTGCAGGCCGTCAACAACGGGGAACCCGAGCAGCATGAGCGAGAAGCCGGTCATGAGCAGCGCGGTGGCAATCTTTCCGGGAAAGACGACATCGATGGGGCGTCGGTGATAATGACGCACGATAAGCGTGCCGATGCCCAGATAGATGTCGCGGCCAATAATGAGCACGCAGACCCAGATGGGCAGCTCTCCGCGGACTACCAGTCCCAAGACGCCGGTGAACAGCAGCGCACGGTCGCAAATGGGATCCATGACCTTGCCGAGCCACGAGACCGTCTTAGTCATGCGGGCGATTTGACCGTCCATCCAGTCGGTGGAGGCGGCAACGGCGTAGATAACGATGGCGATGACGCGGTTGTTGTCCGTCACAAACAGGTACAGAAATACCAAGGTGAGGATCAGGCGCGTAAAGGTTATGAAATTGGAGATCGTAAAGATCTTATTCGACGGGTAATCGGAAGTGCCGATAAGCTCCTTTTTGATCTTCTTTTTGATGCCCACAGGACTCCCCCGCTGGTTAACGACAAAACTTTCGCTACTATACCCGTTCCGGCGATGTCTATCCAGCGTAAGCATAGAGAGTCCAGACATGAGGAAGGCGCTTTTGGGCGGCGGTGGATTTCACATTCGTGTACATCAGCCTCCAAACATGCCGAAAAATGTCGGTTTTGGAGGGTGATGTACACGTTTTGATTCGGTGATTACATCGATCGGGAAAGTTGTTGCCTTAAGCAAATTAATCATGATGTGCGGGTCGAGAAGGGTTGGCGCCAAAAGAACCCAACGGCCGTTATGGCTTCGTTAGAAACGCGCCCCACCATGGATGGTGAACCCGAAAGGTAAGGCGCGCGGGCACGGTGACTCGGCCCGCGCTCCCGGAAGAGAAAGGATAAACCCATGGGTTACATGCTCGAGACGCGTGGGCTCACCAAGCGCTTCGGCCGCGGCGACCAGGCGCAGGACGCCGTGGCCGATGTGAGCCTTCATATCCGCGAGGGCGAGGTGTACGGGCTGCTCGGTCCCAACGGCGCCGGCAAGTCGACAACGCTCAAGATGATCTGCGGGATGCTGCGGCCGACGGCCGGGGAGATCCTCTTTGCCGGGCACGCCTGGCGCCGCGAGGACCTCTACGCAATCGGCAGCCTCATCGAGGAGGCGCCGCTCTACCCCAACCTCACCGCGCGCGAGAACCTGCGCGTGCGCACCACGCTGCTGGGCCTTCCCGAGAGCCGCATAGATGAGGTGCTCGCCGCCGTGGACCTCGCGGACACCGGGAAGAAGCGCGCCGGGCGCTTCTCGATGGGCATGCGGCAGCGCCTGGGGCTCGCACTGGCGCTGATCGCCCGGCCACGCCTGCTCGTGCTCGACGAGCCCACCAACGGCCTCGACCCCATCGGCATCGAGGAGCTGCGCGACCAGATCCGCGGCTTCGCGGCGGCGGGTACGACGGTGATCGTCTCGAGCCACATCCTCTCCGAGGTGCAGCAGATGGCGGACACCATCGGCATCATCTGCGGGGGGCGCCTCGCCTACGAGGATGCGCTTCGTCCCGGGCAGGACCTCGAGGAACTCTTCATGAGCTTCTGCCGGGAAGGGCGACGAGCGCGCGGGGAGGTGGCGGCATGACGGGCGAGAAAGGCGGCCTGCTCGCGGCCCTGCGCGCCGAGGCCCTGAAGTCGCGCCACGCGGCACCGGTTCGCCTGGCCGTGCTCATGGCGCTGCCGATGCCGCTGCTCGGCGCGATGCCCTACCGGGGCGTGCAGAGCTTCAGCGCGTGGAACTACTGGTACGCGCTCTTCCTGCCCGTGTGTCTATCGCTCGTGGTGGCGTGCGTCGCGCGGGCTGATGCTCGCACGCGGATGCGGGGGCTTCTGGGCCTGGGCTTCCCGCTCGGGCGCGC
>DXLV01000026.1:0-14320 GCA_019414545.1 Collinsella sp.
GTTCGTTCGGCAGGAACCGTGCTAGACATCCTCGAGTCGCATGGATTACTCACGCCAAGCCCCGACTCCCCCGCTATCATTTTCCACTGGTTTAGCGACACTTCGAACGAGTTCGTCCGCGCACGAAGCGCAGGCTGCTATTTTTCCGTGAACGAGCGGATGCTCGCCACCAAGCGCGGTCGCGAATATGCCCGACAGATTCCACTCGACCGTCTACTGCTCGAGACCGATGCGCCGACCGAGCCAAACACAGAAACAAGCGTGCAATCGCTCATCAGATCGCTCGCAAGGACCTCGATGCGCATTGCCTCACTCAAAAACTGTGACGCAAAGCGCATCGAGTCGGTAGTTTTAGCAAATGCGCACTCTGTTTTTGACCTTCGCTAACCCCTGTGGGCAAAAATGCCAAGGGACATGCGAATCGCACAATGCAGTCCCTATTGGCAGGCAGTACAATTCGGCAGCATTACACCAATTCGTGCATGAGATCACGGTTGCGTGCATACAATTCGTCGAAGATATGACGGCGCGACGCATATAGCTCGTGGGCAGCCATATCGGGCACGATTGTTTGTGCAACGCCAAGGACTTGGGCGAGTTCATCCCATGATGCATAGGCGCCACCTGCGAGAGATGCCATGATGGCATCACCGAAGCATGCGCCCACCGTAACCTTGGCAACCGAGACCTCGCGCCCGCATACGTCGGCGATAGCCTGCATCCAAACTGGATTCTTGGTTCCACCTCCGACAAGCATAATGCGCCCAATTGGCAGTCCATGCTCTCGCTCGATAATGTCGACATGGGATGCAACGGTATACGCGACGCCTTCCAAGGCGGCGCGAACCATATGGGCTCGCGTATGCCTTCCGGTCAGGCCAAAGAAGACGCCACGCGCCTCGGGATCATTGAGCGGAGTACGCTCCCCCGCAAAGTACGGCAGACACAGGAGCCCATCGGCACCCGGCGCCACATCGGCGGCATCATGCGCCATAACCGAATATGCATCGGGGCCACCGTGGCCCTCGGCCTCTACGGCGTCGCGATACAGCTCTTGGCGCAACCACGATGTGAGTGCACCCGCCGTATTGGTCCCCGCGCAGATCCCGTAAGTTCCGGGAATGATAAACGTTCCTGGCCACAGGCGGGCATCATCGACCATATGATCAGCTAAGTAGATGAAATACGCCGTGCTCCCCAACTGAACCATCATATCGCCGGGACGGAATACACCCGTCGAAATGGCCTCGGCACCAGAGTCGCCCGTTCCCACCAAGACAGGTGTCCCCGCCACGAGCCCCGTCGCCTCAGCCGCACGCTGCGTAATCACCCCGGCAATATCGGTAGCCGACATTACCTCCGCCATCTGGTCAGGCCGGCAGAAACGAGCACATTCCCGAGCATCAACCTTCCAAGTGTAGCGGTCATATAGGGGAAGAAAATCCTCCGCCAAATAACGGTCCACCGTAAAACGCCCCGTCAACTTTGCGCACAGAAACGATGACGCCGTCAGGAACTTCGCGGCACGTTCGTGCACCTCGGGCATATTCTCCTTAAACCACAAGATCTTAGGAGCAATATCTGACGAACAGGGATCGTGCCCGAAAAGCTCGCGCGCGCGATCTGACCCATATTCGGAAAGAAGCTCGTCAATCTGCGGCTTCGAACGTGCATCGACTCCATATAAAATCGCGGGCGCCAGCGCGTTGCACTCGGTATCGACCGGTACGCAGTCGCAACCCAATGCGGAAAGGCCCACGCATCCGATCTGCGCCGCGTTAACCCCCGATCGCACCACCAGCTCGCGCGACAAGCGGCAAAAATCGCCCCACCAAACTGCCTCCGCATCATGCTGGTACCATCCATCACGCGGGTTGTCCGTCTCGTGTCCACAAGAGGCCTGGCAAACGATGTTGCATCGATCATCGATTAAAACGCCTTTAGAGGCACTTGTCCCAATATCAATACCCAGATAGAACGCCATAGGTGCCTACTCCCCTCGCGCCGTGCGAGCGGCAGCCATAAAACGAGCTACCCGCTCAACATCAACCGGGGCATCCAGCTTTCCATCGCGCTTTAAGCACGTGCCGACAAACGCGCCATCGTAGTGAGCAAATACGTCAGCCACGGTATTTTCGCGACAACCGGTGCCACACACCACAGGCACTTGGCCAACACGCTCGCGGACCTCATCGGCAAGCTCGCCCGAAGCGCCGCGGCCGGCAGCCGAACCGCCGATGACCATCGCATCCGGTAGGCAATTAAAGAGAAGTGAATCGGCAATGTCCGCAGTCGTGCGGTCGTTGAGATAAACCTCCCCCTCGCTCGTGATGAAGTGAAAAAGCTTGAGGTCGTCCAAGCGCAGCGCCGCCTTGCGACGCATGGTGTGAGCGAAATCTCGGTTAATCAGCCCGAGATCACCGGCCCAGGCACCGCAAAATTGCAGCGCGTGAACTGCGCGTCGACGGCAGCGCACAGCTCGATTGTGGCATCACCATCGTAAATTGCCTCAGCTCCCCAAGGAGTCGACAGATCATGGGATAGAGCCCCGATTACATAGCCCATCGATGCAAGGGTTGAGGGAGAAACGTGCTGCTCATAGGGCATCGAGAGCTCATTGGTAATCAAAATGCCATCGACACCGCCCTGCTGCAACGCTTCGAGATCGCGCTTGGCGGCTTCCACGACCTGTGACACGCTTCCGCCCGGGTAATACAGTGGATCGCCCGGCAGAGGACGCAGGTGCAGCATTCCGATAACCGGCTTTTCGGTCTTGAACATCGAAGTTAGAAACGACATAACGTGCTCCTTCATAGGGTTATTGCAGGGACGCTACTCCCCCAGCACCTCGACGTACACTTTTCGCTTCTGCGGACCGTCAAACTCCGCAAGATAGATGTTCTGGGCACCTCCGCACACGATGTGGCCATCTTGGACGGGAAAGAAGCAACTGTTTCCACAAATCATGCTCTTGATATGCCCACAGGAGTTGTTACCGGTGGCTCCATAGCTCGGCAGGAAGTGTGCATGCGCATAGGGGGCATCGAGTGGGGCGATGCGATCAAGCGTCTCCATAAGATCCGTCTCCACGCAGGGCAGCCCCTCGTTTACCACGATTCCGCAGGTCGTATGCGACAAAATAATCGCCGCCAAGCCATTGGTCACCGAGCTGCGTTCGATGGCAGCGTGCACGTCCTCGGTAATATCGATGAACTGGTCCGGAGCAGTCGATAGATAGCTCAATGTCTCGAGCGTCACCATGTTCACTCATCCCCTTCAAGAAAACACAGGGCATTACCCCAGTAGAGCCTTTCTCGCGCATCATCGCGCATGGGCACGGTATCGAGCGCCCGCTTGAGTTTGAATGCACGGAAGCGCGGCGTATTGCTGGCGAACATCACTTGGTGCGATAGCGCGCGCTCATACCACAGCGGCCCCATATCGACCGTGAAAAGACGCTGCATCATCTCCTCGGGCGAATCGATGTAAGTGATAGAGGTGTCCGCATAGCAGTTGGGATACTTGAGCAGCATCGCCACGGTCTCGCGCACCCAGGGCCAGCCAAAATGGGTCAAACTAAAACGCACATTTGGATGCGTTGCGATTGTGTGCTCAAATGCAAGCGGGTTACTGCGCGAGAGCTCTGCGCCCGGCTCCCAAGACATACCGGCATGGAAAACCACCGGCTTGTTATAGCGCTCGCACAGTTCGTAAAGCGGCTCGGCCACAGCATCATCGGGGGCAAAACCCTGCTTTGCAGGATGCAGGCAAAGCCCCTTTGCCCCCAACTCGGTAAAGGCGCGCTCCAATTCGTCTGCGGCACCGCTCACCTGCGGGTCTACGCTCGCAAATCCCCACAGACGATCGGGATGTGCGGCAACCAGCATGGCAATCTGGTCATTGGTGCCAAAGTGCCCTCCGCATGCCGTGGTTACATCGAGCGGCATGAGCACGCTCTTCTGCACATCGCAGACGTCCATCTCGACTTGAAGCTCATCCCAATCCATGGGGCCCATATGCCCCATACCAAATTCTCGTGACCAAAAACCGAATCCATCAGGCTCATCACCCGGCGTACAGATCTCGCCGTAGAGCATAGGATGGACCAACATGTCGATAACCATTTCGTACTCCTTTCCAGGCATTTGACCCTAGTACGGCTCAAACGAACCAATCACTCGGGACGACAGCTCAGCGCCCGCCTTCATACACGCCGGAATATCAAGGCCATCGATCACGCCCTTGGTAAACCCGGCGATATACGAGTCACCGGCGCCCACGGTGTTAACGACCTTCTCCGCCGGTACGATCCCGCACTCATAGAAGCGCTCACCGTCATAGGCAATGCTTCCCTTCTCGCCAAGCGTGGCAACCGCAACGCGCGGCCCCAATTCCTGCACGTGACGTACCCAGTCTCGCAGCTCCGGAGTGTCATCTTCAAACGACATAAATGCGTAGTCAACGTAGGGAAAATGATTCTCGCAGGCATATTCGGGATCCTGGCTGAACACCGAGAAGTCCATAACCACCGTCTTGCCCGCATCATGCCACTCGGGCAGGAGGTCCAAACAATTGCCAAACAGGTCGGTATGAATGATGTCATGCTCTAGGATAAACGCCCGGTCGTCTTCATTCGGTCGATATGTCTCCATTACGCCATCGATTGCCTCGAGATGTACACGATCGACGCCGTCTTTCAATGCCATGAGCATCACCGAAGTGTCGCCATCCTCCACCCGCAGGCGTGAGATATCAAACCCCTCGGCGGCCAGCGCCTCCCTCATCTTGTCTCCGTACTCGTCCTTGCCGACAACCGACACGGCGGATACCGAAACGCCCATTCGTGCAAGATGGATACCCCAGTCAATGCCGTTACCAGTCGGATAGAACACGCCGATGTTTTGATAGACGTCCGCGCAGCAAAAACCAGCCGCACACGCTTTAATACCCATACTCTTCTCCAATGTTCAAAAGGGGACCCACCACATAACGAGCCCCCTTTTCGCGTTTCGCTTATTGTTTTGCATCGGCTGTCCAAGGCCTCATAGCCAGACCGCCGCACGCTTTCTTAAGCTATTCGACGATTGGTGCTCCGTGGCCCCAAGAACCTTCCATGCCGCATACGGTCGAGGCAAACCCGGCAGCAAAATCGAGCGCGCGCTCGATGGCCTCGGCGCCATCCTCACCACGCTTGGCGGAATCGAGATAGCACATCAAAAACGAGGTGAGGAACGAGTCGCCCGCCCCCATGGTGTCCTTCATGTCCGTTACCGGTTTAGCCAGCTGGCGGTAATAACGCTCGCCGTCGTAAGCAATGCAGCCCTCGGCGCCCGCCGTAGCCGACACAAAACGCGGACCTAGGCCCTTCACCCATGCCAGACGCTCGCGAATCTCGTCCTCACTCGCGGCATCCGGCGCACTAAAGAAAGCAAAATCGACGTAGGGCGCAATCTGCTCGTAGTACTCGTCGGTGGAGTCGTCAGAAAAGTCAAAAGAGACCGTGACGCCCGCAGCCTTCAACTTGGGCAGCTCGCGCTCGGTAAAGCAATAGTTGCCCGAATGAACCACATCGAACCGCTTCATGTACGAAAGGTCAAAGCGATCGAGGACATAGCGCGCATCGCCACGGATACCGCCCTCGTTGGAGCCGAGGAAGACACGGTCACCGTCAACGACGGTCACGCGAGCCGCTCCGTTCTCGCCAATCATCTGCTCGCACTTGTCAAGTTCGATACCCTCATCCTCGAGGCTTGCAATGACATGCTCGGCAGCGGCGTCATTGCCAAAAATGCCCATGTATGCGGAGCGTGCGGCACCGCATTTCTTGGCATAAACGGCGAAGTTCACCGCGTTGCCGCCAGGATACATGGTGTGGATATGCTCGTAGCGATCGACGACGTTGTCGCCAAATCCGAGCGCGTTAACGTTAAATGCCATGGTATTTACCCTTCTAGTACTCGACGACGCCCATGTAGCGACGGAAATCGGGATCATGGTCAAACACCTTGCCGCGTGCGGCACGCAGCTCGCAGTTCATGGCGTAGAACAGCACCGGGTCCAGATAGGCACGGACGCTCGCCGGCACGGCTTCCATACCGTACTCCTTGGCATCGAGCACCATCAGCGTATCGGTATGCGTCTTAAGGAACGCCAGGGCGCGCTCGTCCATAGCACGGCACTCGCTGGAGCCCATCTGCAGGAAGTAAAAAACGCCATCCTGAGTAGCCTCGAAGGGGCCATGGAAGTACTCGGCAGAGTGGATGTAGCTGCAGTGCTGCCACTGCATCTCCATAAGAGAGCAGATAGCGAAACCGTAGGTCTGGCTAAAGTTGGGACCGCTGCCCAAAATATAGAAGAACTCATGCTCCTGGCAAAGCTTGGCAAAACGATCGCCCAGCTCGACATTTACCTTCTCGCGTGCCGGGGGAAGAATCTTATCCATCTCGGCGATACCGGCATACATATCGGCAAGATCGACGTAGCTCTCCTGCTGATCGAGCAGCTCTGCCGCAAGCGACAGCGAAATGCCAGCGGGGACCTCGGCCTGCGGCACACCCTCGCCCCACGGGTAGACCCACGTGGTCCACTTGCCAGAGTCAATCTTGGATCCAGCGTTGTCGGTCTGGGCGATCACCGTAGCGCCGGCGGCAAGGGCGATCTCACAGCCCTCGACGACCTCGGGGGTGTTGCCACTGTGGCTGCAGGCAATGACCAGGGATTTCTCACCCAAGCGGCGCGGACGCATGATATCGAACTCGCGAGCCGTATAGATATACGAAGTGAAGGTGGTTGCCTCGCGCTGCAGAAGCTCATGAGCCGGGATCAAATCGATCATGGAGCCACCGCAAGCAATCCAGTAGACGCTGTCGAACTTGCCCTTCTCGGCAATTGCCTCTTTGATCAGATCGTGTGCGTTCATATCCAGTTCCTTTCTTGTTTAGTCCGCAATCAATGACGTTGGCTGCGTGGCCGATAGTTGGTTTAGTCAATCAGATATTTCTCGAATGCGGCCATGTTCTTGGCATCTGCCGCCGCCGGGTCATCGTAGTAACGCCCGTCCGTGATTTCCTGGCCCAGCATGCCATCGAAACCATGGGCGTTGAGCGTGGCGACGAAGGCGTCCATATCGTGCTTGCCATCGCCCCACACCAGATGGCCATACGGGTCACCGTCGATAAAGTGCATCTCGTGAATTGCCCCATCACCAAAGGCGGCAAACCAGTCCTCGAGCGTCTCGCCCGCAACGCCCATCGCGGTTGTATCAACCATGGGCTGTAAGTACGGGCTCGCGACCTCGTCAATCATGCGCTTCGCATCGGAAACCGTCGTCACAAGGTTGCTCTCCTCGGGACGCAGGCTTTCCATCGTAAGCACCAGACCGTGCTCGCCGGCATACTCCGCCAGAATGGACAAGTGCTCGCGGCTGCGCTTCCAGGCTTCCTCGCGGTCCTCGTCCCAGTCGCCCCAGCCCGAGTTGACGGACATACGGTCGCACCCAAGTACCTCGGCAAGCTCAATGCCGTGCTTAAAGTACGCCAGGCTGCGCTGTTCATGCAGCGGTTTGCGTGCGCAGTACTGCCAAGGATAGCAAACATTCTCGGGGCACAGAGTACGATACCTAAGCCCACGGTCTGCAGCCTTTTTCGCCAGGACCTCAGCCTCAAAGTAGCCCGTATGGTCGAGTGTCACATGCGGCTCCGCACACCACAGCTCAATGGACTCAAAGCCCAAACGCTGCTGCACATCAAGGAAGTAATCGAGCGACCACATGATGTAGTGGATATTCATGCCCGCAATCTGTTCGCGGCGCAGCGTCGGTTTGGATTCAGACATCTTATGCCTCCTTATTTCGATCGAACACGATTTGTCCGTCCGACATCGTCATATCAACCGCAAGATCGCGCGCGTCGCGATAATCGAGGTCGAACACATCCCGATCGAGCACGCAGATATCGGCAAGCTTGCCGACCTCGAGCGTACCCAGCTCGTCTTCGCGCATCAGATCGTACGCGCCCCCGGCAGTCCAAGCGCGCAAGAGCTCGACAAGTGTTAGCGCGTTGGCCTCATTCACGGGCAGTCCATCGTCGAAGTATCCGCCGCACGCGCTGTAGATTGACTCGCCCAGGCTCGGAATCAGCAGCGGCAAATCCGTACCACAGCACACCGTGCATCCAGAATCTTCCATGCCGCGGCGATTCCAGCTGTGCAAAAGTCGCGTCTCGCCAATTTGTCGACGCATCATCGACAGGCAATCCTCGCGCCGGTCCAGCGTCAAAATCTGCGGATAGACCTCGCAAATTCCACCTAACTTGCCAAACTCGACAAGATCGGTCGGATCAGAGTTCTCGAGATCGGTAATCGCATGGCGGCGAAGCAACCGTCCATGCTCGTCTCGAGGCAGCGAGGCATAGAGCGCCACGGTGCGACGAACGGCGCCATCGCCCTGGCAATGCAAGGAATATCGGAAGCCGTCAGCATCAATTGCGCGCAGCTCGTTCTCAATCAGATCCCACTCGGGCTCCTCGACGACCGTCTTGCCGGCAGCGCCCGCATCGGCCGTGTCCTCATAGGGGTCAATCATCTCGGCAAGCCCCGCCCATACGCCGCGGTCGGTCATACGGTTGAAGCCAGAAAAACGAACGAACGGACCCCGGAAGCGCTCTCGTGCCTCGCGAGCATATGACAGATTTGCACCGGCACCCACCGGCTGCGACATCATAGAGACGCGAACCGTCAGCTCACCAGATTCCTCACGGCGAGCCATTTCGTCGGCAAAACCGTAGTAGTCATCAAACGCCATCTCCTTGATGGCGGTAACGCCGCGCTCGTTAAGCATGCCCATGTAGTCCGAATACCCCGCACGTACCTCGGGCAGCGCGAGGAAATCGCTCATCATGCGCCAGATCTTCTCGGCATAACACGCCTGGGGTGTGAAGCCGTATCGCGCACTGGCGGCAGCATTGAGAGCGCAGGTCTCCGCACCCGGTGTAAAGCAGACGACAGGGATATCGCCAAAACAGTCGTCAAACACAGCTGCCGTATTTGCGTTCTCGGCATCCGATGCCAACGTTTCGGGCAGGTTGTGGCCAAAAGCCGCCGCGCAATCCGGATGATCTTCTTTCCATGCACGCAAGAGCGGCACGGCCTCTTTGGCATCAGCGATGCCGGACAGATCAGACCCCAACGTCCGCAGCGCCCAGCCTGTATAGAAGGTATGTACATCGATCAGGCCAGGCATGACGGTGCGGTCGCCCAGGTCAACTACCTCGTCCGCCTGGGTCAAATACGAAGCTACCTCACACTTGGTGCCAACCGCCTCAATTCGATTGTCACGGACTGCTACGAAACCTTCAAACGGCAGGTCCCCCGTACCGGTAAAGACGCTCTTAGACGTCAGGACCGTCAAACGATCGGACATTATAATCACCTACGCCGGAAGCATGCCAGAAATGGCAGTAATGACCAAGCCAAACACGACCATGAAGATGAAGAACTTCCAAATGGTCTTCCACCATTGGCCAAACGAAATCTTAGCCACGCCAAGGCCGGCAACCGTCATGCCCGCCACGGGACTGATGGTGTTGATGGTCTGGTTGGCAAACTGGAGCGCGGTAACGGCCGACTCGGGATTGAGGCCCATGAGCTCGGTCAGGGGGCCCATAACGGGCATGGTGAGTGCCGCCAGGCCAGAACTCGAGGGAACCAGCAAAGAGAGCAGGCCAAGGACGATATACATAAACGTGGTGTAGACGGCGGCGGGTGCACCGGCGAGCGCAGTAGCGAGCGCCTGGAGGATGGTGTCAATGATCATGCCGCCCTCGGCGATGACCAGAATACCGCGAGCGATACCGATAACGATGGCGGCGTACGCAAAGTCGGCGAGACCTTTAACGAACTCCTCAGCAATCGTCTGCTGGTCAAGACCGCCCAGGATACCGGCAAGCAAGCCCATGCCAAGGAACACGGCGGAAATCTCATTCATGTACCAACCCTGGGTAACAAGACCCCAGACGATAATGCCCATACCGCAAGCAAAATCGATAAGCACGAGCTTCTGACGGGTAGTGAACTCTTCCTCGATGGAGACATCGGTCACGGAAAACTCAATACGCTTGAGCTTATCGTCCTCGTACGTAATGGACGACTCGGGGTTTTTCTTGACGCGCATGGCGTAGCGCATGGCCCATGCGATACCGACGGCAGTGAAGATGACCCAAGAAACGGCGCGCAGCCACAGTTGCGGATTGCCCTCGATGCCAATGATGCCCTGGGCGATCAGAACATTAAACGGATCGATGGTCGAAGCGCAATATCCCAGGTTAGGACCAAGGAAGCAGATGATGAATGCCGTCATCGAGTCATAACCGATACCCATCATGATGGGAATGAAGATGGCATAAAACGGCAGGGCTTCCTCAGACATACCAAACGTGGTGCCGCAAATGGACAGCAACGTCATCGTGATGGGAATGATGAGGATGTCCTTGTTCTTGAGCTTTTTAATCACACGGCTCATGCCGGCATTCAAAGCGTTGGTCTTGGTGATGATTGCGAACGACCCGCCAATCAATAAGACGAACGCAACGACGTCGGCAGCCTCCTGGATGCCCTTAGTGGGCGCTTGCAGGACCGCGAAGATATCCTGACCCAGATTGATGGTCTCGCCGGTCTCGGAATCGGTGTAGTTCTTATCGACCTGTTCATAGGTTCCAGCAACGGCGACTTCACGCTCGCCCGCCGCTGTCGAAATCATCTTGCGCTGATACTGACCAGAGGGAACGATCCAAGTCAAGACCGCAAAGACAACGATCAGCAAGAACATGATCGTATAGACATGCGGTAATTTGAACTTAAAACGTCTGTTTGTCTTCTTCGCCTTCGTATCTGACATAGATACCTCCAAAGAACTCGAGACTGCATCGCATCTCGCCTCAACGTTTGCACAAGGCAAACGTTCTATGACGTTCTATAGATTACCAGCAGCTTTTCTCGTCATCAAGATAATTTCAAACTGATTGCCGCAACGCGGTTGAACGGTTGCGTTTGCGCCGTGAACGGTATGAAAACGCCCGGTGAGATGATTCACCGGGCGTTTCCATACGCAATGTCCTAGATGTCAAAAACGTAGCGAGACCCAACGATCCGCTGACGACCGATGATAAACGGCCGCCGCTGCTCATCGAAAAAGAAGGCTTCCATATAAAACAAGGGTTCGCCAACGGGAACTGCCAACAACCGAGCGACCTCGGGCGACGCGCACGCGATCTCAAGCGTGCATGGGTCGGTAAACGCGGGCGTGCGGCCCGTCCGGTTGCGCACGAACTCAAAAATGGATTGATTAGATAGAGGTGCCGTTGATAGATAGGCGTTGTCCTCGTAAACATATATGTTGTTCTCGAGCATGACAGGGACGCCATCGGCAGTACGCACGCGCTCAACGCAGATCAAGTCAGTTCCAACGGGAACACCAAAGAACTGTGCTTCGGTGGAATCCGCCGGCAGTATCTTTCTCGAAATGACACGCGCCCCCGGTTCCATTCCGTTTACGCGGCATGCGTCCGAAAAACTCTGGACGTCATCCTTCTGGCGAATCTTGCGTTTGAGCTTGGGGGCATTGACAAACGTGCCTTTCCCTTGTCGCTTCGTTAGATAGCCCTGTTGGACGAGCTCCTCAATAGCGCGTCGCACGGTAACGCGGCCAACTTTATAGCTCTCAGCCAATTCGAATTCGTTGGGTATCCGCGCGCCTGCCTTGTAGGCACCGGAGTTGATTTCGTTTTTGATGATATCGATAACCTGTTGGTACAGCGGTATCGCTGCTTTACCGTCAGTTAGCCCTTCAGTCGGTGGCATATACCCTCTCCAAGCACAATTAAGTCTAAAACGGGCTTAGGGGCATTCAACAAGTCCTTAAGCCCGCATTAGCTTAAAGTATGCTAGGTGTCGCACCAAAATGTCGGGTATTTACTCATCGGACCCGAAAAACGCGCAACTAACGCGCTCTTACGCGAGTTCCAGCAGGTCCGGCAGCTGATCGATAATCTTATCCGCGGCATCCTGGCTAAAGCCAAAGCGCTCCTCGCGCTTGGCAATGACCGTCAGGCCGGCTCGCTTACCCGCGGTAATGCCCGGAACGGAATCCTCAACGCAGCAGCAGCGATTCGCGGGCAGCCCCAGCAGGTCCAGCGCATGCAGGTAGATATCGGGCTCGGGCTTGCTCTCCTTAAACTGTTCGCCGCTCACCACGTACTCAAAGGCATCCGACAGACCACATGCATCGAGTACTTCCTCGATGCTGTCCATGGGAGACGAACTCGCCAACGCCACGCGAACGCCGCGGCGCGGCAACTCTCGAATCGTATCCACAGCGCCCGGGTTAATCAAAGCCTGATAGTCGCGCGGACGCTTATGCGCCCACTCGTCCCAACGGGCCAACGCTTCCTCGCCAGTGAAGTGCCCTTTACCGGCGCGCTCAAACCAATCGACCAGCATATGCAGGAAGAACTGATGCGAGGTACCGACCTGTCCATTCAACTCCTCTTGAGTCAGATTCAACCCAAGCTCCTTGGCAAACGCGGCAGTCTCCCCCAGGTAGTAATACTCGGTATCGACGATGACGCCATCCATGTCAAAGATAACGGCGTCGAACGGAAATGCGGACACGGCACCCTCCCTAACAAAAGGGCGCCCGCAAGCGGACGCCCGAACCATGCACTATCGGCGATTCTAACCCAGCAGCTTATCCAACGCCACCGCAATGCCATCTTCGTTGTTATTGGCGGTCACCATCTGGGCAACTGCCTTAACCTCATCGACGGCGTTGCCCATGGCAACACCGGTGCCGGCCCACTCAATCATGGACTTGTCGTTCTGGCCGTCGCCAAACGAGACGACCTCGCTGGCATCGATACCGAGCTTGGGCAGGGCACCCTCAAGCGCGCGGGCCTTGTCGATACCGGGCGCCGTGTACTCAAAGTACCAGTCGGCCGTAAACATGCCCGAAAGCGTCTGGGTAAAGGGCGCATACATCTCCTCGTAATGCGCCTGTAGGTAGGCCGGGTCGCCTGCCGTCAACAGCTTGTCCACGGGATAAGCGTCCACAACCTCATGCAAGCTCTCGACCTCGCGAATCTTAAGATCGCACGCATCGCGCTCATACTTGACGATATTCTTCTGCAAGCCGTCAGGCAGCGTGATCATGCAATGGTACGAGTCCTCGACGTGCAAATCGCGACCGAGCGAAATCATAGGGATCACGTCGAAATTGCGCAGATGATCAATCAGACGGTGCAGCTCGTCAGCCGGCATGGCCTGGTCAAAAAGGACCTCATCGGTCTGAGCGTCGACCACATGCGCGCCATTAAAGGCAACTAGCAGACCGTCATGGTTTTGAAGGTCGAGCTCCTGCGCCAAGGCGTGCAACCCCCATGCGGGACGGCCCGAAGCCAAGATGAGCTTAATGCCCGACTCCTGCGTCGCGAGCAGCTTCTCGCGCGTACGCGGGCTGATGACCTTTTGATCGTTGGTGAGCGTACCGTCGATATCCATTGCGATGGCTTTGATTGCCATATATGCCTCCCTGTCATTGAACAACCTTGTCTGAGCCATCATACAGAACACCCACGGCGGCGCTGTTTGCAACGGGAAAAATGTCATATTGTCCCAAACATGAACGGCGCGCCTTCGACGATTGCGATGCCCGTCGAGGCGCCTCCCGATACATTCCATTCTATCCAGATAGCAAAGGGCCCGCATCCCAACGGATACGGGCCCTTGTCGGCTATGCGTTAGTTTTCGCAGCGAATCCTACTTGCGGTGCGCGCGATAGAACTCGATGAGCGCCTGGGTCGAAGCGTCCTGCTCGGCCTTGGCGGCGTCGTCGTGGAAGGCCGGGGTGATCTGCTTGGCAAGCTGCTTGCCCAGCTCGACGCCCCACTGATCGTAGGAGTCGATGCCCCAGACCGTGCCCTCGACAAACGTGATGTGCTCGTACAGGGCGATGAGCTCGCCGAGCGCGAACGGAGTCAGCGTGTCGCCGAAGATCGAGGTCGTCGGGCGGTTGCCCTCAAAGCAACGGGCCGGGACGATCTGCTCGGGCGTGCCCTCGGCACGAACCTCGTCGGCAGTCTTGCCAAAGGCGAGCGCCTTGGTCTGGGCCAGGAAGTTGCCCAGGAACAGCTCGTGCACGTCCTGGCCGCTGTCGGTCGCAGGGTTGGCGGTATTGGCGAAGGCGATGAAATCGGCCGGGACCACCACGGTGCCCTGGTGCAGCAGCTGGTAGAAGGCGTGCTGACCGTTGGTGCCGGGCTCGCCCCAGAAG
>DXLV01000026.1:14330-28783 GCA_019414545.1 Collinsella sp.
GTCACGGCGCTGCCGTCCCAGCGGACATGCTTGCCGTTGGACTCCATGGTGAGCTGCTGCAGGTAGGCCGGGAAACGATGCAGGTACTGGCAGTACGGCAGCACGGCGTGGCTCTTGGAACCGAAGAAGTTGACGTACCAGACGTTGAGCAGGCCCATCAGCGCGACGGCGTTGTTCTCGAGCGGGGTGTTGCAGAAGTACTCGTCGATGGCGTGGAAGCCCTCAAGGAACTGCTGGAAGCGCTCGGGGCCGAGCACGACGATCAGCGACAGGCCCACGGCGGAGTCGACAGAGTAGCGGCCGCCGACCCAGTTCCAGAAACCAAAAGCGTTGGCGGGGTCGATGCCGAAGGCCTCGACCTTCTCGAGTGCGGTGGAAACGGCGACAAAGTGCTTGGCCACGGCCTCGGCGTTCTGCTCATCGGAGCCGTCGATGGCACCCTGAGCCTTGAGCTGCTCGAGCATCCAGGTCTTGACCTCACGAGCGTTGGTGAGGGTCTCGAGCGTGGTGAAAGTCTTGGAGACGATAATCACGAGCGTGGTCTCGGGATCGAGGCCCTTGAGCTTCTCTGCCTGATCGTTGGGGTCGATGTTGGAGATGTAGCGGCAGTCAATACCGGCGTCGGCGTAGGGACGCAGGGCCTCGTAGGCCATGACCGGGCCCAGATCGGAGCCGCCGATGCCGATGGACACCAGGTGCTCGATCTTTTTGCCGGTAACACCCTTCCACTCACCGGAGCGCACGCGCTCGGCGAAGGCATACATGCGGTCGAGAACCTCGTGCACGTCGGCGACGACGTCCTGGCCGTCGACGATGAGCTGGCCCTTCTCGCTTGCCGGGCGGCGCAGCGCGGTGTGCAGGACGGCGCGGTCCTCGGTGGTGTTGATGTGCTCGCCGGAGAACATGGCGTCGCGGCGCTCCTCGAGCTTCACCTCGCGGGCAAGATCGCACAGCAGCTTGACGGTCTCATCAGTCACCAGGTTCTTGGACAGGTCGAAGTGCAGGTCACCGGCGTCAAAGCTCAGCTTGTTCACGCGCTCGGCATCGGCGGCGAACCAGGCCTTGAGGTCGATACCCTCGGCCTCGAGCTTCTCCTGATGGGCCTCGAGTGCCTTCCAAGCGGCGGTCGACGTGGCGTCGATAGGTGCGGCAACAGTTGCCATAGAGTCCTCCTCAGCATACGGGCGCACACCTCCATGCACGCCCGGATATTCAGATACCCCTATTCTAGCGCAGGTCAAGACTACAATCAGCGAGCGTTGCCAATTGGCCCCCAAACGGCAACCGACCAAAAAGGGACAGGTTTATTTTGGCAGGTCAAACGCTTTACCTACCAAAATTAACCTGTCCCTTCCTGGCAGGTATTATGCCGCGGCGCACACGCTACCGAGCAGCTCGCGCAAGGGAGACCCAATGCCCTCCAGCAGTTCGGGAGCGATGATGGCAAAAACGGGAACCTCGCCGGCGCCCACCGTAGCGGGCACCTTGCCCTCCGAGACAATGCATCCATAGGGGACAAAGCCGTCCCCGCCGGCATCAAGCATCGCCATGCGGCGGGCGAGCTCGCGCGCAAAGCCGGCTGTATCGGCATCACCGATCGCCAGGACAAAGTCCACGCCCTCGTCGGTCGCCAGGGCCACGGCCTCGTCGACCAGCCCATCTCCCCCATCGCCTCCAACCGAGCCACAGCGAAAGAGCACGCGTTCGAGCAGGGCCCGGTCGAGCGAGCCGAGCGCCAAAGCGACAAGCTCGTCGCGCGTATGCTTGTCTCCACCCAGCACAACCAGCGCCTTGGTGCCACCGTAGTGAGCGACCAATCGTCCGCACCAGCGAGCCACATCCCCATCCGCAACCAAGCGCGTCGGCATACCAAACCCATAGTTGACCATTATCCCCACAACCCTTCCGTGCGTATAGGCGGTATCAATCGTTAGACTCATGCTACGAAGCGAGGTTTTCCGAGCTGTTTCGCGCTCTTTAGAGCTGCGTTAAAAAACCCGATGCAACCGCACGACCATACCCGCCAAAGAGGGACAGGTTTTGACGATGTCCGCGCAAGCAGGTATTATCGAACATGTATTCGATAAGAACATGTGTTTGATGGAAGGACACGGATGGCGCACGAGCAGCACACCTATATCTGCATCGACCTTAAGACGTTTTACGCCAGCGTCGAGTGCGTCGACCGCGGACTCGACCCACTCACCACGTGCCTGGTCGTTGCCGACGAATCGCGCGGACGCACGACCATCTGCCTTGCCATCACGCAGGCCATGAAGGACCTCGGAATACACAACCGCTGCCGTCTGTTCGAGATTCCCGACGGCATCGACTACATCAAGGCCGTACCGCGCATGCAGCACTACATGGAGGTGTCGGCGAAAATCTACGGCATCTATCTGGAATACGTAAGCCCGCAAGACATTCACGTCTATTCAATCGACGAGTGCTTTATCGACGTGACGCCCTATCTAGACCTCTACCACACCGATGCCGAAGGGTTCGCCTGCATGCTGCGCGACGAGGTCCTCGCGCGCACCGGCATCACGGCGACGGTCGGCATCGGCCCCAACCTATTCCAGGCCAAGGTAGCGCTCGACATTACCGCCAAGCACGCACCCAGCCGCATCGGCATACTCGACGACGAGACCTTTCGCAAGGAGATCTGGACCCATCGTCCCATCACCGATATCTGGGGCATCGGCCCCGGCGTGGCGGCCCGTCTCGAGAAATACGGTGTCTACGATCTGATGGGCGTCGCCGCACTCGACGAAAACCTGCTCTACGACGAACTCGGCGTCAATGCCGAATATCTCATCGACCACGCCTTCGGGCGCGAGCCGACAACCATCGCCGATATCCAAGCCTATCGCCCGCAGGCAACCTCAACCACCACAGGACAGGTGCTCTCGAAGGGCTATGCCTACGAGCAGGCCTACACCGTCTTGCGCGAGATGGTCGACAACGCCGTGCTGGACTTGGTCGATAAGCACTTGGTATGTGACAGCATCTCACTCTTTGTGGGCTACGCGAGCGAGCGAGCCGACATACGCCGACTCGATGCCAGCGGCACGGCGCAATATGTAGACGGATGCGGACATCTGCGCTCGAGCACCTCGGGCATCGAGCCCGCAGCGACCGCCGGCCCCGAGCTCGCGCCCCGTGCGCCCAAGCCCGTCCAGCACGATGACGAACGGCGTCGTCTAGTGCGCGAGGCGCAGGCGATTGACGGCATCTTTGTGGGCGAACACGGCGGCAAACCGCGTGGTGGCTATGCCGCACTCTTTGCGCACTCCAACGCCTCGCGAAAGCTGCCCGAGCGCACCAATTCGTTTAAGAAGATCATGGGCTATTTCGATGAGCTCTGGGCGCAGACTGTCGATCCCAAACGACCGGTCAAGCGCATCAACCTGGGATTTGGCAACCTCATGCCCGAGGAATTTGCCACCATCGATCTGTTCAGCGATATCGAGGCCGATGAGCGCGAGCGCGATCTGGCGCGCGCCGTCCTGGCCGTGAAAGACAAGTACGGCAAGAACGCGCTCGTCAAGGGATTAAGCTTTACCGCCGGCGCCACCGCGCGCGAACGCAACGATCAGGTAGGAGGACATCGTGCCTAAGTCCCAACAACAGCCGATGCGGCCACCGACGCCTTTTGAACGTCTAGCGGACCCCGAGGGAAGACGTCGATCCGCCGACCCCAAGCTCACCGCCAACGGCGCCGTCCGTGCCGGCCGTGCCGCGCAGTTTATGCCCTTTGCCGCCCTCACGGGATACTACGAACTCGTGCGCAAGCAGGAAATCACCGTCGAGCCAAGACGTGAGCTCACGGAAGAAAAAGCCCTCGTGCTCTCTAAAAAACTCGAGGGTCTCAAACGTAGCGACTTGGTTCGTGTCACCTATTACGATACATACGGCTATCGCAGCCGCACCGGCATCCTCGACGAGGCGCTCCCCGCCTTCAAGCTCCTCAAGCTCCGAGACATCGCCATCGACTTCGACGACATCCAAGACATCGAGCTGCGCGGACGAGCCTAGCCAAGGAAGCGCACCCAGAGCGACGCTTACAGCGTCATGACGTAGTAACCCGCATCTCTCACGGCAGTCTCAAGGACACCGCGATTGATCGGCCGCTTGGAGCGCACACGCGCTGTGTGGTCCGCGTACGTTACCGTAGCCCACACACCATCCAGCGCATTGAGGGCATTGGCTACGTTCTGAGCGCAGCCGTCACAGCTCATGCCGCCGATGAGCAGCTCATCGCTATAGGGATAGTGTGACGCATCGGTATCCACCACAACAACCTTTTTGGCCTTCTTGCCGCTCGCACCATCGCTGCAACAACTCTTCCCGTGTGTCGAAGCGGCAATGCGACGCAGTCCAAAAAACATGCCGACGGCAATGACGGCCAGCACGATGAGATTCGCAGGGTTGAGCAAGTCACTCATGCGCTCCCCTTTCAAGTAGCACTATCTAGATACCCCCATGGGGTGTCCCCATCTTAACCCAAAATCATGTCTGTTCGGTCAATTAGTTTCCCTCTTCAAACTTTTTTGTTGACCATGGCTTACTTTCGTATATAAGTTTTCCTAGGCTAACAGTTTAGATCCGTAAGGAGCGCCGTGACTCGAACCATAGACATCCCAACGTTTCAGGCAGCAATCGTGCGCAACTGCTCTCCCACGCTCGCGGGCATCAAGCCGGCATCGCTCTTTACCTATCCCGGCGTCTACGCAAGTCAAAACGGCAAGCCCGGCAACCCCCATATCGAAGTGCGTCGTACACATCTCCTTGCCGTCATAGCTCAATGCAACCGAGAACTCCAACCGTTCGGCATCCACACGAGCGTCTTGGTCTGGCGCCCCTGCGGAGCGCTCATCTATGTGTACCGCCCTGCGGACCTCATGCGATACCTCTCCGACCCCCGCGCCACGACGGCGCTTGCCGCCGAAGGTTACGATGTCCACAACCTGCCCGCATCCCTGGTGCATCTCGCCGCGCGCATCACGCTGGCAAGCAGCAATGCCACGGAAAGCGCCTGCGCCGACGGACCATGCGTTCTTGCGCAGAGCGAACCTTGCGGCGACGGCTGCACCTGCGAGTTTCCTCACGAAATTGGCTATTTTTTGGGATATCCCTACGAAGATGTGCGTCAATTTATCGTCCAGCATGGCGAGAACTACAAGGTCTTTGGACCTTGGAAGGTCTACACGAATGTCGGGCAAGCGCTTGCGACGTTCGAATCCTACCGCGCTTGCACGCAACACCTCACCCATGTCTATCAGCAGGGCCATAGCCTGGCAAAACTTGCCCAGGCAACCCGATAGAACATACAAACCGCGGCCGCACGCCGCACAACCGAAAGGACAACACATGAGCAAGATCGCGGTCGTCTACTGGAGCGGCACGGGCAACACCGAGGCCATGGCAAACCTCGTTGCCGAGGGCGCGACGTCAGTCGGCGCCGAGACAGATGTCATCTCCTGCGCCGACTTCTCCGCCGACAAGGCCACCGGCTATGACGCCTTCGCCTTCGGCTGCCCCGCCATGGGCTCCGAGGAGCTCGAGTACGATGAGTTCCAGCCGATGTGGGACGAAGTCAAGGAAACCCTCGGCGACAAGAAGGTCGTCCTCTTTGGCTCTTATTCGTGGGCCGAGGGCGAATGGATGGACAACTGGAAGGCGGATGCCGACGAGGCAGGTGTCAACGTCGTCGATTCCGTCATTTGCTACGACGCCCCCGACGATGAGGGCGAGGCGGCCTGCAAGGCTCTGGGAGCGGAGCTGGCCTAACGAAGCCGGCATAAAGTCTCAAAGCAGCTGACAGCCGAGCACCGCACAACAACAGTCGCTCATGCCCAAACAAAAACGGGGCCGGATACATATCCGGTCCCCGTTTGTTATATCGACAACCTCGAGGCGCCGCTACGAGATATTGCCCAAAAACGCCTTGGTGCGCTCGCTCTTGGGATGGTCAAAGACCTCGCTCGGCGTACCCTCTTCCACGATAACGCCACCGTCCATAAAGACGACGCGGTCGGCGACGTCGCGGGCAAAGCCCATCTCGTGCGTCACGACGATCATGGTCATGCCATCGCGTGCCAGGTCGCGCATGACACCCAGAACGTCGCGGACAAGCTCGGGGTCAAGCGCCGACGTGGCCTCGTCAAAGAGCATCACGTGTGGATTCATCGACAGGGCGCGGGCGATGGCCACGCGCTGCTGCTGACCGCCCGAGAGCTGGCTCGGCATAAAGTCGATACGCTCGGCAAGACCGACCTTGGTCAGCTCCTCGACGGCAATTTTCTCGGCCTCTTCCTTGCTGCGCTTGAGCACCTTTTGCTGCGCAAGCATGACGTTCTTTTTGACCGACAGGTGCGGGAACAGGTTGAACTGCTGAAACACCATGCCCAGATGCGTGCGCACCTTGTTAAGGTCGACGCCCTTGGCACACACATCCACGCCCTCAACGACAATCGAGCCGCTCGTGGGATGCTCTAGGCGATTGATGCAGCGAAGCATCGTCGACTTGCCCGAGCCCGAAGGACCCAGGACTACGACAACCTCGCCCTTGTGCACATCCAGATCGATATCGCGCAGGACCACGTTATCGCCAAAGGCCTTCTGGAGGTTCTTGATACTGACGACAACCTCGTTCGAGTTATTGGTTTCGCTCATGATAGGACCTCCTTACAGACCGGCGATGTGATCGGCGGGCGTCGCGACGACCTGTCCGGCGCTCTTGGCGGGACGCTTCTTCTTGGCTTCGGTCGTGCCCAAAAGCCTCGCCTCAAGACCGCTCACTAGGCGCGCAAGCGGCAGGGTGATGACCAGATAGAACAGGGCGGCAACCACATACGGCGTGATGGACCCCGTCGTGGCCACGATGGTGCGGGCGTTCATGACGATCTCGACCACGCCCACGGCCGCGAGCAGCGACGTATCCTTGTAAAGCAGGATGAATTCGCTGGTCAACGTAGGCAGGACATTGCGGAACGTCTGCGGAATCATGACGTAGAGCAGCGTCTGGAAGGCGTTCATGCCCAGCGAGCGCGCGGCCTCGTTCTGGCCCTTGGGGATCGACTGAATACCGGCGCGGAAGATCTCGCACAGGTACGCAGACGAGTTCATGGCCATGACGATGACGCCCAAGACGTAGTCGTCCACCTTGACGCCGGCAAGAGGCAGGCCAAAGAATGCAATGTAAATCTGCAGGAACGCCGGCGTACCGCGGATGATATTCACATAGATGCCGGCAAGACAACGAAGGATGCGCGACTTGGAAATGCGCATGAGCGACAGCGCAAAGCCAAAGGGAATGGCCAACGGAAATGCCACGAGCACGATCGAGAGCGACATAAGGAAGCCCTTGAAGACGATCGGCAGGCTCTGGACCAAAATGACCGGGTTCAGGAACAGGCGCAGGAACATATTGGAGTTCCACGCCTCGACCCACGGCTGCTCTTTAAGGTCAGCCAGGAAGTTATCGAAGGCCGTCACGCCCTTGATCTCCACCGACGGAATCTTGGAGATCTTCTTGGTCGAACCGTCGGCGAGCGTATAGGTGCCGCTGAAGGCCTCATCGCCGCCCTCGACGGGAAACGTCACGCCGTAAACCTCGACACGGAAAAAGCCGCCGGCAGGCGCCGTCTCGCCAAAGTCGATCTTGAGCGTCTGGCCGTCAGCCTTGCACGTGGGCTTCATGGGCGTACGGTCCATGAGGTCCTCGCCCGAGAGCATCGTCAATCGCGTGTCATCGGTACCAAACGTCGTGCCGTCGACAAACGTCAGCGAAAGACCGCTCAGCTCCTCGTCGGCATCGGCCTGAACCTCCCAGGTAATGCGCGTCTCAGTGCCGCCGACCACAGCGCTGCCCGAACCGGTATTGGGACGCGCGGTGATCTTTGCGGTCTCGAGCGCCTGGGCGGTCGAAGGCGCGGCTGTCCCCGCGCACAACAAAGCGAGCGCCACAGCTAGGGCGCAGGCTAGTTTTTGGAGCATCGAGGGCAGCGGAAAACGCCGACCCATGGCCCCTTCGTTCAATCGAGACAAGGTGGCTCCTATCGTAGAAGTTGCCGGCAAAACGAGACGGAAACGCTCTCCGTCGAGAGAAGCGCAAAGGCCCTCTCCGCAAAACGGAAAGGGCCTACGCGCAATCAAGCATCTATTTACTTGATGTTGTACTTAGCCATGAGGGCGTCAACGGTACCGTCGTCGGTCAGGTCCTTGATGGCCTGGTTGATGTCGTTCTTGAGCTTGGTGTTGCCCTGGTTGATGGCGATGGCGTACTCCTCGCCGGTGCTGATCTGCTTGATGGTCTGGCAGGTGTTGAACTGCTCGGCGGTCAGCTGGCTGGCAACGGAGCGGTTGGTGACTACGGCGTCGCCCTTATCGGACTGCAGGGCGCTGAAGCACTCGGTGGCGTCCTTGTAGGGGACGATCTTGGCCTTGGGGAAGTTCTCCTGGGCAAAGGCCTCGGCGGTCGAACCGGACTGGACGATGATGGTGGCGTCGGCGTTGTTGAGCTTCTCGCTGTAGTTGTCGGCCGTGATGTCGGTGTTATCGACCTTGGTCACGATAGCCTGATCGTCCATGTAGTAGGAATCAGAGAAAGTGACTTCCTTCTCACGCTCGGGCGTATCGGTGATAGCCGCGATGGAGACGTCATACTTGGCGCCCGAAGCGACGCCCGGAACCAGCGTGTCGAAGTCGTTGTTGACGTACTCGACATCCAGGCCCAGCTTGTCGCCGATAGCCTTGATAAGCTCAAGGTCAAAGCCCTGATAATCGCCGTTGTCGTCCTTGTACTCAAACGGAGCGTACTCGGCAGAGGTGCCGACGGTCAGCGTACCGTCCTTGACGAGCGCGTACTCCTTGGAGCCGTCGACCTTCTCGACCTTAGCGTCGTCAGAGCTGCTGGAACCGGCATTAGAACCAGAGGTGGCGTTGGACGAGCCGCAGCCCGTCAGTGCGAGGGCGAGCGCCATGGCGCCCGTGGCGGCAAATGCGCCAATCTTCTTGAGCTTCATAATCAGTCTCCTTCCGTGACCCCGTTTGATTCAGAGGTCTGCAAAAACTGAGGGTTATTATGCACCCGCTTGGAAGAATCTGCAATTAGAAAACTGATTGAAACAAACCCATAACGTGAATGGAGCACTTCAGTTTATGGCAGCCATTACTGCTGCAACGACCTTAACAGTTTGATTTCAGCCGCATAACCTGCAAGTTCGTTCGGTGTCTCCAAGATGAATGGCAATGCGCGCAAGCGGCCATTCGATACAATATTCTGTATAACCTGCATACCGCCACCAAACTCTTCACCACCCAGGTAGCCCTTACCGATACACTCGTGGCGGTCCTTATGGGCGCCGCAGGGGTTTTTGGAGTCATTGATATGCACGGCGCGCAGGCGCTCGATACCCACCACGCGATCGAACTCGTCGAGCACACCGTCAAGATCGTGGACGATGTCATAACCGGCATCATTCGCATGGCAGGTGTCTAGGCAAACGCCCAACTTGACCGACAGCTCGGGGCGCTTGTCGGCAACGCCCCCAATGATGCGCGCCAGCTCTTCAAAGCTACGGCCCACCTCGGTACCCTTTCCCGCCATGGTCTCGAGCAGCACCGTCGTCTGCTGCCCCTCAAACATCACCTGGCACAAGGTGTCGACGATCATCTGAATGCCGGCATCGGTCCCCTGCCCCACATGCGCGCCGGGGTGGAAGTTGTAGTAGTTGCCGGGCAGCGCTTCCATGCGCCGCAGGTCCTCCGCCATGGCCTCCAAGGCAAACTCGCGCGCCCGCTCTTTGGCCGAGCAGGGGTTATAGGTATACGGGGCATGAGCCACAAGCGGGCCAAAATCGTTCTGTTCCATAAGCTCGCGCAGGGCGGCCACGTCATCCATGTCAAGGTCTTTCGCCTTGCCGCCGCGCGGGTTGCGCGTAAAGAATGCAAAGGTATTGGCGCCAATTGACAACGCCGTCTCCCCCATCGCCCGATAGCCCTTCGTCGTCGAAAGATGACACCCAATCGTCAGCATCTCCAGCTCCCCCTCATCAGTTGCGGTGAAATAGTTCCTGTTTGGCCCCTATTCTGCCGCAAACAGGAACTATTCCACCGCAACTTACAAAAGGGGCATCAGAGATGCGGGCCACCAAGCACCACGGTCGCCGGCGTCATGATCCCCTACGCGTCAGCGCCAAGTCCTAGAGGGCTAGACGGATTGCATCGATAATGCGCGCGCAGCGCTGTGTGGCGGCAAGGGGCATGACGGGACTCTCGAGTTTCCCCGCCCGGATGAGCTGGGTCGCATGCTGGATTTCGCCGTAGAAATCATCGACCTCAAACGGGGCATTTATTTCGAGCATTCGTCCGTCGGAGTACTTCACATGGGCGAGCTCGGGGCGATGGAGGCGCTCGATTTCCAACGAACCCCGCTCGCAGGCAATCGTTAAGCGGCTTTCATATGCTGCTTTGCCGTCACACACCATATGAATGGGTATACCGCCGACGCTCATATGGACCTCGTCGGCCCAATCGACGCGGCCGCCCGATACGTCACGCCAGCGAACTTCATGGGACGAAACCTCGCACGCGCCCGCGAGCAAATCCTCAAACCAACCGACCGCATAGCAGCCCATGTCATATAGACAGCCACCCTGCAATGGGTCGAGCAGATAACTCGAAGGGGGCTCACCATAATCGAGTTTTTGCACGCTTTCAATCGAGACGATACGGCCGAGCTCGCCAGACGCAAGCAAGCCCTTCACGCGAGTACGCATCGGACAAAACCGATTTTTCATCGCCTCCATAAACAGCACGCCGCGCTCGCGAGAGGTGGAGGCAATCGAGAGAGCCTCTTCTTCGTTCAAAACGGCCGGCTTTTCGCACAGCACGGCCTTTCCCGCGCGCAGTGCCCGACAGACCCAATGCGCATGCATGCCATGTGGAAGAGCCAAGTAGATTACGTCGACATCGGGGTCGGCAATCAGCGCATCATAAGCCGCATCGCCGCTATCGTCAGCCGTGGCATAACTGTGCGCGGCATCAATCGAAAACGCTCGGCAAAATTCCTCGGCATGTGCAGGAGTGCGGCCGGCCGCAGCCACCAGCCGTGCCCCGTCGACCTTCTTGAGCGACGATGCAAATCGATGAGAAATGCGTCCAGCGCCCAAAACGCCCCAACGAACCTCACGCAAATCATCACATGAATCCCGATGGCCCACGACAGCCCCCTTCAGTTGCGGTGAAATAGTTCCTGTCGATGCCTTATTCTGCCGCAAGCAGGAACTATTCCACCGCAAGTTATAAAAGGGTCACGAGGAGCGCGTTTTGCCGAAGGCCTTAAGCACCGCCGTCACGGGGCCAGGCTGAAAACGGCGGCGTACGTCGTCCAAGCGCCCGGGGATATCGATGTGCTGCGGGCAATGCCGCGCGCATTTGCCGCACTTGACGCAATTGCTCACCAGCTTGGGCTCGTTCGTCCGCACCGCGCTCGCCGTAAAGTATTGAGACAGCCCCGTAAACCAGCTGTGCGCATAGCTTGCGTTGTAGGCAGCAAAACACCCAGGGATATTGATGCCTTTAGGACACGGCATGCAATAGCCGCATCCCGTGCAGGGCACGCGATTCGATTTTTCAAACTCCCTCAGCACGCGTGCGATGGCATCGAGCTGAGCAGCCGTCATCGAATCCGGCAGGGCCCGATCGGCCAACGCCGCGTTCTCATCCACTTGCGCGGTATCGGTCATACCCGAAAGCAGCATCGTCACCTGAGGATGGTTCCACACCCACGAAAGCCCCCAGGCGGCCGGAGTGCGCAAATGCGGGTCACGGGCGCCATCGAGCACAGCGCGTGCCCGCGGCGGAAGTTTGCCCGCTAGACGACCGCCCAGCAGTGGCTCCATCACAAACACCGCAAGACCGCGCTCCGCAGCCGCCATGAGCCCTGCCGTTCCCGCTTGGTAACGCTCGCCGGCATAGTTGTACTGGATCTGGCAAAAATCCCAGTCATATGCGTCAAGCACCGTCAGGAAATCCGCCGCGCTGCCGTGATACGAAAAACCAATCTGGCGAATGCGCCCCGCCGCCTTTTGACGCGCGATCCAGTCCTCGATGCCCAACGCCACCACACGTTCCCACTGGGCGGGCGAGGTAATGTTGTGCATAAGGTAATAGTCGATACGGTCGGTCCGTAGCCGACGCAGCTGTTCGTCAAAGAAACGGTCGAAATCCTCTGCGCAAGTACACGAAGCGTGCGGCAACTTAGTCGCCAGCAACACCCGGTCGCGCAGTCCCAAGCGCTCAAGCGAGGCGCCCACGCACACCTCGTTGCCGGGATAGAGATACGCGGTATCCAGATAATTAATCCCCTGCTCCACCGCACGGGAAATGATGGCATCGGCCGTCTTCGCATCGGGATGTCCCGGCGCACCGGGAAACCTCATGCAGCCCAGACCCAGAGCAGATATTCGGTTACCACTTTTGGGGTCAACGCGGTATTGCACGGACCCTCCCTTCGCCATCAGCGCTCGGCAAGGCGAAACACAATGGTCACGCGGCCGAAACATCGTGGAATCGCAATCGAGAACGTATCGTAACGCAGCAGAAATCGAGCTGTCACGGCACCGCTTTAACATCAGCAAAAAGCCCGATGAAGGGAGGCGAGCGTGACCACACGTGAGGATGCCCACCCCTATCCCGGCGAGCAATACATCCTCTCGGTCGACCGCTATCAGATCGAGGTCATGGACCATCTGGACGAGCTTCCCGCCACAGGCGCCGTCATCTTCTGCACCTTCCCCAAGATGCGCGATGGCGTTGGATATCCCGCACGCGTTTTCGCGGCCTGTTCCACGGCATAAGCGCACAGTGCAATAGTTTCTTTTTCATAACAGCAGCCCCGCGCATCCACCGATCACCCTGGCAGCATACAATCCATCAGGCGCCCCTTACGCGGGCGCCTTTTATATGAGGAGATGATTCACATGCAGATCAACAAGGTCGCCTTTATCGGCAAGGGCGGCGTCGGGCTACTCTACGGCAGCATGATCGCCCAGGCACTCGGCGACGATGCCGTCGAATACGTCATGGACGACGCCCGTTTCGAGCGTCACGCAGGCGACGCCCTTACGGTCAACGGCGAGCCCTGCGCACTCAAGTCCGTGCGCGCCAGCGAGGCAACGCCCGCCGATCTGGTCATTCTCACGGTCAAGACGACTGGACTCGACCAGGCGCTCAAGACTATGGAACACATCGTGGGCCCCAATACGCTCATCGCCTCGCTGTGCAACGGCATTACGAGCGAGCAAAAGATTGCCGAGCGCTTTGGCTGGGAGCACACCGTCCTGGGCATCTGCCAAGGCATGGACGCCGTGTTCCTCAACGGAGAGCTCACCTTTACCAATGCGGGCGAGATTCGCTTTGGCGCGGCAGCGGGCACCGAGCCCGCAACCGTTACCACCATCGACGAGCTCTATACGCGCTGCGGCGTCGCCCATACCGTCGAGAGCGACATTGCGCACCGTATGTGGGCCAAACTCATGCTCAACGACGGCATCAACCAGACCTGCATGGCCTACGGCGGGACCTACGGAAGCGCCACGGAGCCGGGCTCCGAGCAGCGTCGCTGCTTTGTTTCCGCCATGCGCGAAACGCTTGCGGTCGCTAACGCCGAGGGCATTGAGCTGACCGAGGCAGACCTGACGCAAATGGTGCACCTCATCGAGGGAATCGACCCCGCCGGTATGCCCTCGATGGCTCAAGACCGCATCGCAAGGCGCAAAACCGAGGTTGATGAGTTCGCGGGCACCATCTGCCGCCTCGCAGCCAAACACGATATCCAGGTGCCGCAAAACGATTGGCTCTATCGACGCATTCGCGATATCGAGAAAAGCTGGTAGCGCCAACGCACCGCATTCAACAGCCTTAACAGCAAAGCCGCCGCAAGGAAACCGTTCCCCCTGCGGCGGCTTTCATCTTCGTCTATGACCGGCGGCCAATCTCTCAACAGTTAGCGTTGCGACTCCGGCACCTCGTCCTCGTCATCGCGGCAAAGCAGCACGCCGGCGCTTCCCAGCAGCGCCGCTGCGATCAGCGCGCCAACCACGGTTCGAGTAGCCCCGCATGCCCCCTGCATGCCCGCAACGAGCGCGGCCGTAGGACCAAGGCAGCCAAGCACCAATGCGACGGCGGCAACGGCGATATCTCGAGCGTTCACAAGACCACTTCCTCCAAGAGAAAGACCTTAATTCTCAAGAACCAGTGTGCCCCGCGCCCATATGCGCGGCGTACTGCCACGGTAAGCGCTCTGTTAGCTCAAGCATGCACAAAAAACGGACGCCCTTACGTTGCCCAAAGGCTCGGTAAAGACGCCCGCCCGTCATGTCCTATTGGCTTATGGCAGATTACCAACCGGTATAGTAGTCGGTGGTTCCGGCTGCGCAGCCGGA